>JAFSZW010000386.1 GCA_017458865.1 Clostridia bacterium | reverse complement strand
CCCGGAGCAGGCAAAACGCTGCTCAGGCACCGGAAAAGCGATCTGCCGCCCGGTTCCCCGGGCAGCAGATCATGCATAAAAGGCATCTATATCCGACTCACGAATATACTGTATCGTATTGCTCTTCTTTCTGGAAATGATATCCAGTTTCTTGCCGAAATATCTGGCTCGAACCATCTCCCGGATTGCAGGGTCCAGTCCGTTAATCACTATCATGGCCTCTTTTCGATCAAGCTCCCGGGGGATCTTTTTATACATCCGTTCAATCAGATCCAACATGTCCTTTTCGTATGTCATGATCTTCCTGTACTTCTTCCACGCCTCCGCCTGATAGCTGGCCGGCAGCATGGAAATGTAGTCATCCGCTTTGCCCTCTGCTGCGACTTTGACGATGGTATTGAAGCTGCGGCTCATCTCCGCATTTCGCGTCAGGTTCAGGAAATCCGGGCATTTGATCTTTACCAGAAATCCATCTATGTTGAGCACGTATCCTTCCCTGTTCGCGCCGCTTTCTTCCGGCAGGCTCTGCAGCACCTCATCCAGTGACATAGCGTGCAGTGCTGTTGTCGGCACACCATAGTGCTCTGCCATCCGGATCACATCCCGGTACGGGTACTGATCTCCCGTTATGACATCCCGTATGCCGACAAGATGCAGTCCCTGCATGTCGTCCCCATACCCGACCACGTGTGAATCATCCCAGCTGATCCACTCAAAGATGAACGTCAGGTCCGGATTGTCCCTCGTCATCCGGCAGATTTCTGTGCCCTGCCTGCGCAGAAATGCCAGTACATCTGCCAGCTGATGTGATCTGGATGAATCCATCGTGCCGGATGATGTAACAAGCATACCAGCATAAAACCGGCTGTCACCCAGATACCGCATCTGCATAAAGCTACCATCCAGTTTTTCCGAAAACTCTATGTCCTGCGCCTGGGCATGCGCCATACGATCCCTGACCGCATCCAGTGAGTATTCCGGCGCCTCGTTCAGATTGCGGAACTTGGCAAACGGCAAAAGTGCATACTCCATCCTGTCCAGGTTGATGACCGCAGACCTGCACTCCTGCAGGAGTCCTTTGTATACGTTCCAGACGTCATCCGCTCCACTGAGTACTGATGTGCCCCACATAACGGTGTCATCATAGTGAACCAGCAGAAACTCATCCCACAGTGAGTATTTGAGACACTGTGAAAATGCCTGAATGTCCGCCAGAGACATTTCCCGCCAGTTCCGCCCGGTATCGGTATCCTGGGGATCATAGGCATATCCAGCCACATTCCCGGCCTTTATGCATTCCACGATCTCCCGAACCGCTTCCCCCAAGAGATTCTGCGTCTTTATGACCTGTGGCTCAAGTCGAAGCATCTGAAATGTTCTGCCGGTCACCTGCCGGTAGATTGACTCAACACGTGCAAACAGGCCAATCAGCTGTGCACACCTGTTCGCCTGGCGCCGAAGTTCCAGATTCTGTTCCATTTCTCCCACGATATCCTCCTTATCCAGCCAGTCCGGCAATGGTTTCCCTGCCGGACTGGCATATCTGCACGAGCTTGCACAGCAGATTTTCCGGAGAAACGGACCTCAGGCTGCCCTGTCCCATGCCCAGATATGCATCCGGGTCTGTCCGGTGCCCGGATCGGGCAATCCATACCTGAACAGATTCTGCCTGTTTATTCCGCCAGAATTTCTGCCTGCGTTTCGCAGCTCTCGCTCCTGAAGCGGACGACAATCCGTCCGGCGCCGGTTGCACGGACTGCCGCGCGAATCCGGCCCTCAAATGCGTTCGCCTCAGTGTCATAATAGTTCTCTTCGCAGCACGGATTCGCGCTGCCAAACCCGATTACCTTTGCCGGTCCTTCTACAGAGACCGAAATGCGCACTGCCGCCTCCGGATTGAGGTTCCCCGCCGCATCAAGAACTGAAACATTGAT
>JAFSZW010000385.1 GCA_017458865.1 Clostridia bacterium | reverse complement strand
CTGCCCAGCACATTGCCAAACCGCACCGCAACAAAGCGCGTGGAACCGGCAAAGCCCTCCGGCAGACGGCCCATATCTTCCCCGTGCAGGTGCAGATACGGCAGACTGGCCTCCTGATGCATCCGGATCATGTAATCAAATGTCTGGATGATCATCTCACAGATCCGCTTGCTGGCACCCATGATGTTGGTCGGATTGACCGCCTTGTCCGTGCTGATCAGAATAAACCGCTTGCAGCCATACTGCATGGCCGCATAGGCTGTCTTGTACGTGCCGATCGCGTTGTTCTTGATCGCCTCGCAGGGGCTTTCCTCCATCAGCGGCACATGCTTGTGCGCGGCCGCATGAGAGACAATGTCCGGCCTGTAGATCTCAAACACCTCAGTGATGCGCCTGCTGTCCCGGACAGAACCGATCAGCACCACCAGATCGATTTCAGGATGCTTGCGGATCAGCTCCTGCTGAATCTCATACGCATTGTTCTCATAGACGTCAAAGATGATCAGCTGCTTCGGATGATGCAGCGCGATCTGACGGCAAAGCTCCGAACCGATTGAGCCGCCGCCGCCCGTTACCAGGATCTTCTTTCCGTTAATAAACCGGTATACCTCTGTCAGGTCGCTGTGGATGGGATCCCGTCCCAGGAGTTCCTCAATGGATACATCCTTCATCGCAGCGATCGTTATGTCGCCATTGACCAGCTGGAACATGCCAGGCAGATTCTTGAGCTCGCACCCCGTCTCCTGACAGATCTTAAGCACCTTTCTGCGTTCCTGCTCGGATGCGCTGGGAATCGCAACATAAATCTTGCTGATGTTGTATTTCTTGACCATGTCGGGAATCTTCTCCCGCCCGCCAACAATCGGGACACCATCAATATACCGGTGCCACTTGTTGGGGTTATCATCAATAATACAGCAAACCCGTCCGTTGATCTCCTTTGCCTTGTGCAGATCCCTCAGGATCATCTGGCCCGCATTCCCGGCGCCCACCAGGAGCAGGCGCGGTGCAGCATTGGCCATGGCCCTTTCTCTGGGCGACCGTTCCATCAGATAGAACCGATACGCAAACCGGACGCCCAGTGTCATCACGTACTGGAAAAACGTGCCCATGACATAGTAGGATATCGGCATCCTGTCGTAAAACAGCCAGACCATCGTCAGATGAAAGGCAGATGAGATGCCCGTTGCGATGGTAATCCATGCCAGTTCGTAATAACTTGCAAAGCGCCAGAGGCTGCGATACATCCGCAGCAGCCAAAACAGCGTCAGACAGAAAATCGTATATACCGGAGCAAAACGGGTAAATGTAACGATATACTCGTCGTTGATCGCCGAAAAATTCATTTCATGGCGCAGAAGCAACGCCAGAAAATAGGCAAAATTCACGGCGAACGCATCGTATATCATAAGAAGCACAGCAACTTTTTGCCAGTGCTCCATTCGGATAAAGGTCTTTTTTCTCTGCTTCCCGGCCAATTTCCGTTCCCCCTCAACCCGTACACGGAGAAAGCCGTGCCCTCTCTATTGCATCAACTGCCGGTTAAGCCCGCCGAACCGGTCAGTCCTGCCGTCATCAGGCCATCTGACCAGTCAGTTGCTGACCGCCCAGGATGTGCAGATGCAGATGATGCACTGACTGACAGGCATGATCGCCGCAGTTGGATACGATCCGGTATCCATTGCCAAGGCCTTCCTGATCTGCAATCACAGCAGCCGTACGCATCAGATGCGCCAGCAGCTCGTCGCTCTCGCCCCTTACATCCGCCCATCCGGGGATGTGCTTTTTCGGCACGAGAAGAACATGCACCGGCGCCTGCGGCGCAATATCCCGGAAGGCATAGACCAGATCATCCTCATAAACCTTGGTGCTCGGAATGGTTCCTTCTATAATTTTGCAAAACAGACAGTCATCCATTTTTGATTCCTCCATAAAGCTTACAGCCTGCCCACATGCGCATGCACATGGAAACGCAGCCGGTTACAGCAGCCTGGCGATAAGATTCTCACCGTCAGTGCCTGTGATTTCCACATCAACCATCTGTCCGGTCAGGTCTTCCTGTCCAGGGACATTATCTGTTATTATACACCGAAAATAGGTATCTGTATAACCCACCAGCGCACCTTTTTGCACAGTTTCCACCAAAACTTTTTCCTTTTTATGAATCATCCTCGTTTCGGCGTCCTTCTTGAGCATTTCGCCAAGGGCAATCAGGGACCTGGCCCGTGCCTGACGCACCGGAACCGGCACGCAGCCATCCATTGTAGCTGCTACGGTCCCCTCCCGCTCGGAATACGGAAAGACGTGCATTCGGGTAAATCCCGCCTTCCGGCATGTTTCGCACGTTTCCTCAAAAAGGGCCTCGGTTTCGCCGGGGAAACCGCACATCACGTCCGTCGTGATGGCACAGTCCGGAAAGCGGCGTCTCAGCAGCGCGCATGCCTCAAGGAAAGACTCCTTGGTATACCGCCTGCGCATCCGCTCGAGGATTGGATTGCTGCCGCTTTGCAGTGCCAGATGAAACTGCCGGCACACCTTTGGATAACGTTCCAGTGCATCCACGAATGCATCCGTAATAATCACCGGTTCAAGTGACCCGAGGCGGATCCGTTCTATCCCCTCTGCCGCGCTTACAGCGTCTATGGCATCTGTAAGCGTCGTGCCATCCCTGAGATCCAGCCCGTAACTGGTCAGATGGATGCCGGTCAGGACAATCTCCCTGTATCCATTCCGGGCAAGCGTCTCCGCTTCTGAACGGATTTCAGGCACCGGCCTTGAACGAATCGGTCCCCGGACTGTCGGGATGATGCAGTACGTGCAGTAACGATTGCAGCCTTCCTGAATCTTGAGCACGGCCCGCGTATGCCCTTCGTTAGTATGGACCGGGAGATTCTCAAACGATCTGGATATGACCTGTTCTACCGCCAGCACAGTCCGCTTTTCGTCCAAAGCGCGCGAAAGCAGCGAGACAACCTCACCTCTGTGCTGCGTGCCAAGGACCAGACATACGCCCGGCATGTCAGCAATCATCTCAGGTTCACGCTGAGAAAGGCATCCACATACGATAATATGCGCCTGTTCATTCTGTTTCATGCAGCGCCGGATGGCATTAAGGCTCTTCCGGTCGCCAGTGCCGGTTACAGTACAGGTATTGATCAGATAGACATCTGCCGGCGAATCAAATGGCACCTCATGATATCCTGCAGCCAGGAACAGTTCCCGCATGGCCTGTGTATCATACTGATTCACCTTGCAGCCGAGTGTCTGAAAGGCAATCGTTGTCGGCTTGCCCTCACGGCTGCCTGGCGCCTGCTCTCCCTTTAGGACCTGATCTTCCATCATTCCTGCACCCGCTCCTTTTTCGCAATGACCACATCACGTTCAATCGCCTGCTCAACCCAGTGTTCAAGGTTCCCGGTATCAACCACCGCAAATCCCGTCTCCTGAATCGCCTCAATCAGCGCATCCCGCCGGATGGTATGCGTATTGAAGCTCATACAGAGCACACCGCCGGGTTTCAGCGTATCAAACCATCCCGGCAGCGCCATGGAAACCGTTCCAAGGAGTCCGTCTTCCTTCCCTGCCGTGCCTGTCTGGACACCATACGGGAGATCCGTTACCATCAGATGAACGCTTGATGATTTGAGATACGCCAGCGCATTGCGGGTATCGCCGCAGATCATACGAAGGGACCGTGTATCGCCATCCTTAAAATGATCTGCCGAATCAGAAAAGATCCACTTATGCTGCAGACCGCCATTCTTGCCGCGAACCGTCAGCGATGACTGCTGATGCTTGTATTTTATCCTGTGATACTCAAAATAGCGATCCATGTAGGCGGCCATTTCGTCCACATTTGCCTTTACAATCTCTATTCCAATGCCGTGAAAACCGCGGCGAAGGGCCAGGAGCGGCGTAGTCCCCTTGCCGGCCATGGGATCGCAGACAATGAGCTGCGCATCCAGATGCCGACAGTAATCACTGGCTGCCAGTGCCATCGTCAGCATGCTGTCTGTGAACATCTCATTGGTCTTGCCCTTATACTTGAGCAGGAGCGGCAGATCCTCGCCAATATAATCCGGTGCCTGACTCGGCAACGGCAATAGCTGCTTATCGTCCATGGAAAAGATCATGTAGACCGATGCAATTTGCCAGAGCATCTGCATGTCATGCTCGGACATCTGACGTTCCGTTTCAAAAGTCAGGAACTGCGCCCCGCCGATTGTTTCCGGAACCACATCCGTCCCGATGCCCAGGGCACGCAGCACAAGACGCGCTTCTTCACCTGCAATTTGCAGCAGCGAGGCCCGATATCGGATATTCTGATGGGGATACAGCAGCAATGCCAGCTTCAATAAAACACGTCCTTCCCGGCATAATCCTGATAAAAAAAGAAACACCCCATCCGAAGATGGGGTGAGCTTGACGAATCAATACTTGCGCTTACGAGCAGCTTCGGCCTTTTTCTTGCGCTTTACGCTGGGCTTCTCGTAATGCTCACGCTTGCGAACCTCAGCGATCACTCCCGAGCGTGCACACTGCCGTTTGAATCTTCTCAGAGCGCTCTCGAGGGATTCGTTCTCACGAACACGGATCTCAGACACAATTATCCCTCCCCTCGAATAAAAGCTAGAACCTGTCTGAAAAGTGTAGATGACAGAACTCCACGACGCGCATTATATCGCATTCCACAGATTTCGTCAACAACTATTTTTAAGGATTTCATTTGAAAGTCGGTTTTAACCGGTTTTTACGCGAAAGATCAACGAGTCTGCATCCAAAACATGGCCTAATTCTGTGCTTTTTCGCTGAACAGATTGACCTCATCTCTTTGTTTAGCATCATCACTACTATTTTACAATATACTCGCTTGACTTGTATAATACCGGAAAGGACCTGTATCTGCCTTCCAAGGCTGCCTATTTGACCGTACAGAGTTCATGTCCAAAATATCTGAAAAGGAGGATAAGGCTTATGTCCGTTGTAGTATATCAGTTGCGGGGCTCGAATACCTGGAACTATGAACGCCAGTTCCCGGACAGCTGTCTGCGGGACGGCAGAAAGCTGGTAAATGAAGGCATTGCTCCAATCCAGGTCGGCGATGACGGCAGAAGCGGCACACTGAAAATTCGGAATTTTACAATAACTGCGAGGAATCTCCCCCGGGATTATAAAACGCTGTATTGTTCAACTCCTGATCCGCGTTTCCTTTTGTCCTGCACCTGTTCCCCCTATAAAAAAAGCAGAGCCTGCAAGCACACAGCTGCATTCCTTTTTCAATGGGAAAAACAGGTTGGTCCCTTTTTCTTCTGGCAGCCTGAAGAGGATTATAAGAAGAATCTGGAACAGCAGCGCATCGAAAGAGCCGAACATATTGCTGCACCGTTTTTCCACGATCTGCAGGAAGATGACACTCGTTTTTTCCATCCCTGGCTTGCGCTGAACAAGTTTTCATCTACCGATGATGAAGTTGCAAAAGCAGGAAGCCTCCTGAAACGTACAAACGCCGTTCCTCAATACTCTGTTTCAGTTGATTTTTTTCATCCCTGTTTGAATGTGAAAATGAAATTTGATAACATCACTACGAGCATGTCATTTGAGCGTAAAGTTTATTCGGCGTTTACACATCGTTGTTCCTGCGGTACATTTCCGATTGAGGTAGTGCGGGGATGTGGCATAAAAATGGAGTACCCTCCCGACACACTATGTCGACACGAACTGGTCCTGCTGCATAAAATATGGGAGATCGTTCTAAAGGATGACCCCGGCGATATGACGGATACCAACGGCAAAAAACTGATCTCCTTTTTATCAGCCACCCCTGACTTTACACAGCAGAAAAATGTGAAATCCTATGGGCGGCTGCAGCTGAGGCCTTCGATTGAACTGTTTTCCTCTGGAGGAATGCGAATGACGTTCCATCTCGTGCTTCCAAACGGCAAGCAGTACTCCATCCGGAATGTCGATACCCTTGACACAGCGTTAAGGAATAAAGATCTCTTCAATCTGTCTCAGACGACATCCGTTTCATTTGCGACTGAAGGATTTGACGAGGAAAGCCAGTCGTCCCTGCGTTATATTCACCTGATGATCAAAAGCATGGATCGGATCAACAATATGATCAACAACAGCCATTCCGTCTACTATGCACAGGCACACCCTGCCAATTACGGATATGCGTCTTATGTACCTGTTGAGTTTGAAGGGCTGGACGCTTTCTACGATCTGTTCAGGGGCTCCAGCATTCCCGTATCAGGAACAGATGACCGGATGAGCGTTGGCGGCATGAATGCCGGTATCCGTCTTAACGTCCAGATCAGTCGCGATGCTGACGGCCATCCAACGGGTGCCAGTGTCAGCGGGCATATGCCCACTCTGGTATCAGGCCTGGCATACCAGTATCTTATCGACAAGACTGCGATATGTCGGGTGACGGATGCAGATCTGGAATCCCTGAAACTGTTTTTGGCCATCCAAAACGGAACGTCCATCAATGCAGAGATCGGAACCAAGCTGATAGATACTTTCATCCAGGTCACGCTGCCTGCACTTAAAAAGATGGATTATGTCAGCCTCACCGTGACCTGACCGGGCTGCCCACCCACACATGCAGATCTGGCAAACCCACAGAGCACATCCTGATAGCCCGCCTGTCCTATAATATTCCCCGGTCAATTCCGACATGCGGATCATGACCTCCGCATATAAAAGCCGCCCATTAAATAGGGCGGCCTTTGTCATGGTTTCTTTCAGTAGATCCTTTCCTCGTACGGAGCTCATCCTGTTCATCTGGAGCCGCTCCTCCATAAAGGAAGAATTTTAACACTCAAATTGCTTGCAACGTTTTCATCTGCACTTCTGCTCAGACACTCAAAGATTGTCCGGGTTAATCATGCCAGCTACGTTCTGAATTCTCTCAGAGTATTGAATCTGTCGGACAGAACGGGGTTTGTGCATACATGAACGGCCTGAATCTCAGGCAGCATCCATTTGCATGCAGAAGAGCAGGTCGCAGATAGGATGGTCTACAGATACAGATTGCTTACACCGCGGCCTACGGCTGCTGCTGCATACTTGCCGGTAAAAATGCGTTCAATTTCCTCCTGCACTTCTTCGAATTGGACGCTGTTCATGCGATCTATGACCTCTCGCTGATCCAGCACCTCATCGTCCAGCAGCAGACCGCGCCCGAGGGTTGTCATGCGGGAAAAGCTGCTCTCCATGCCAAGAAGGTAGGCTACTTTCAGTTGTTCCTTGGCCATAAGGAACTCATCCCTGTCGATGTGATCCCTGAGCCGGTGGATCTCCTCATGCAGCGTATGCGAAACGGTCTGGGCATTTTCAGGGCTGGTTGCAGCATAGACAACCACTGTGCCAGTCGAGGCATAT
>JAFSZW010000384.1 GCA_017458865.1 Clostridia bacterium | reverse complement strand
TGAGCGTCCCAGTCAAGACCAATCAGGTATTCCATGGAGATCCAGTCAACCAGGCAGTTCTCCCAGGAGGTGATGCCGGAGTAGGCCATCTTGTAGGGATAGTCATCCGGATAATCCTTCTTGTACATTTCGAGATACTTTTCAATGCCGTCGAAGGAGATGTAGTGGTCTGCTTCAAGTCCCTTCTGGTTGATGAAGTAATCGGTGTCGAGAATCCAGAAGATTTCCATGCCGATATCCTTCATGTGCGGGATAGCGTAGGTACGGCCGTTATAGGCGCCGGCCGGCCAGGCAATATCCAGAACAGACGCCTTGAGCGCCGGATACTCTTCAATGAGATCAGAGAAGTCAAGGAACATGCCGCGCGCTGCGTTGGTTGCAAAATCATTGTACCAGTCGCAGGTGAATGCGATGTCAAAATACTCGCCGGTATCAGTTGCGCGTGCAATCTGATCATTGGTCATGTACTTGAACTCGCAGGTTACGCCGATCTTCTCGGCACTGTAGGCGTTCAGCGCCGCCTCAGTCTCTGCCCAGTCGATGGGAGCATCTGAAGTGCAGCCCATCCACCATACGAGATGTACGGGGTCATCAGCAGATGCGAATGCGCACACAGAGAGCAGCATCACAAGTGCCAGTGCAAGGAATAACAGTTTCTTCATGAAGGGTTCCTCCTTTGGTTAATATATTTCATGCGGCATCGCCGCATAAATGCGAAATTATCCCTTGACCGCGCCAATGGTCAGACCGGTAATAAAGTACTTCTGGAAGAAGGGATAGGAGAACATGATCGGCACCACTGCAATGACGACGATTGCCATGCGCATGGTCTCACTCGGCAGTACCGTGCTGGAATCCGCTGACATGAAGGATTCATTGTTGGTCAAGTACTGGATGTTCTGCTCAATATTGACCAGCATGTACTGCAGCGGGAACAGGTCGCGCCGCTTGGTTTCAAGGTACAGGCTCGCCTGATACCAGTCATTCCAGTACGCAAAAGTCAGGAACAGCGCAATGGTCGCCAGCGCCGGGAGCGAGATGGGCAGGACAAGCTGCAGGAAAATCCGCAACTGGCTGGCACCATCCACCTTTCCCGATTCTATGATCTCGTCCGGTATGGTGGTCGTGAAAAAGGTGCGCATGATGATGACATAAAATGAGGAACACGCCAGCGGCAGGATCATCGACCAGTACGTATTGCGCAGCCCCAGGATCTGGGTATTGACCACATAGGTGGACAGCAGGCCGCCGCTGAAAATCATCGGGATAAAGATAATGGTTGTGTAGATGCCGCGCAGCTTGAAGGAGCGGCGCGAAAGGACATACCCCATTGTTGAGATCAGCGCAAGTCCGATTATCGTGCCGACAACGGTTATGCCGACGGAATTGAGAAATGACCGCAGCACTGTCGGGACACCGCTTGAATCCCTCAGCTGCCAGACATACTGGTAGGCATTGATCGACCATTCCGTCGGATGGAAGCTGTATCCCACCTTGGAGATGGACGCCTCTGAGGAGAAGGAAATCACAATGACGAACAACACCGGAATGATACACATGCATGCAAGTAGGATAAAGACAATGCTGTACAGCACATTGGTCGCCGGGCGTATGGCGTTAAACCGCTGCATGCCGTCCGACACCTGGCTCGTTTCCTGTTTCTTGGGCTTAGCCATTTTCTCTCCTCCTTCCCTCAGAACAGTGCGCTTTCACTGTCGATCTTCCTGACAACCGCATTGGCTGCAATCATCGTGATGCAGCCCAGCACGGACTGGAGGAATCCGGCAGCGGAAATATACCCGTAAACCGGGCGGGAACTGTTGAAAATCGAGTTGTACACGTACACATCCAGCGTCAGGAATACACTGGTCAGCGAATTCGAGTTCCGCGTGGTCCGGTAGAAGAGGCCGAAGTCGGAGTTGAAAATCTTGCCAACAGCCATGATAAACATGATGATGACAATGTTCTTGAGCATGGGAATGGTGATGTACCTGGTCTGCTGCCATTTGGACGCCCCGTCAATGACGGCTGCCTCATAAAGTGAGGCATCTATGCCGTTCAGGCTGGCCAGATAGACAACCATGCTGTACCCAATCGTCTTCCAGACATGCAGGAAGACCAGGAAATACGGCCAGTACGGCAATGCCTCTTTCTGGTACCACTTGATCGGCGTGAGTCCGAGGGACATCAGCATCCGGTTGACCAGACCGTTGTCCGTAGAGAGAAAAGAGAAGACGAAATAGCCGACAACAACCCAGCTCATGAAGTGCGGCAGGAACATGGCCGTCTGCGTTACCTTTGCCAGCCGCTGCGAATGCAAATTCGAGATCATGATCGCAAGCATAACCGGAAGGACGACACCGAGGATAATGAAAATGACGTTGTAGCCGACGGTGTTGCGGAACATGTTAATCGTTGTTGCCCTGTTGTTGGCAAACAGGAATTTGAAGTTGTCCAGTCCGCACCAGTCGCTGTTGTGCAGAAGGCTCCACAGAAATCCCTTGCCGGGAGCTACCTTGTACTTCTTGAACGCAATGATCAGGCCAAACATCGGCAGGTAGCAAAACAGAATATACCAGGCAAGCGTCGGAAGAGAGAGCAGAAACAGCTGAATATCGTCCAGTGTAAATTTCTGCTTACGGTTCTTAGCCCGGGCCTTTTTGGATTCCGTACTGTTCTCCAAACACCGTCCCTCCTCATAATCATATTTCGGTACAAATACTTTATGTCATATTACCATCGCACCTGTCTTTTGTCAATTCTGATATGTACAAAATACACAGTTTTAGTCAAAATTGCTTGTACTAAACACGCGACAAACAAATCTGGGGCCGCAGCCCATAGCCTGGCCGCAGCCCCGGATTCCATGCCGGTGGATGTCCCGTCCGTTCCAAACCAGATTTGCTGCCGGCCATTCCGATGTTATGATCTGTCTACTCTGTTCAATCTGCCTGCACCGCCATTCCATCTGACAGTGCTTATTTGCCGAACAGTGTCTGCCAGATTTCAGCATGCAGCTCCCGCCGGAACGGGAACAGTGCTGTGGTTTCCCGGGTCGGATACACCCTGTTGCTGAGCAGCAGCACCCATAGACCCGTATCCGGTTCAACCATCAGGCTGGTTCCGGTAAAGCCGGTGTGCCCGAAAGCCGTCGGCGGAACCGCCGTACTCATAAAGTTCAGCGGTGAACCCGACATCTGGAAACCGAGCCCTCTGTGCTCGTCCTGGCCCGGTGTGTAATTCGTCACCGCCTGCTCAAAGACCTCCGGGATGACCAGACCTTTCGCCCGGCCGGAGAGCATGGCCGCAAAGCGAATCCCATCTGCGAGCGGCATAAACACACCCGCATTGCCAGAAATGCCGCCCAGAAACCGCGCATTTTCATCATGCACCACGCCAATGATAGGCCGGCCGGTGTCCGGGTCCAGTTCCGTTGCCGCACAGACCGTACCGACAGGCGGGCAGTACCCGGTCTCCGTCATGCCCAGCGGCCTGAAAACGCGCTCATCTGCCAGCTCATTGAGCGGTTTCCCGAACCGCTTCTCCAGCATTTTCGCAAACAGGATGTAGCCCATGCAGGAATAGTGCGGAACCTTTGTTCCGGGCACATCAATGAGCGGTTCCCGGAGGATTTCATCCACCGCCGCCTCCGGCCGTATCCCGCGCCTGTCCAGGCGGAAAGCAGGCTCAAAGCCGCCGGTATGAGTCATCAGCATGAACACTGTAATCCCCCGCTTGTCTGCCGGCGCATCCGGGAAAAAGTCCCCGACCCTTTCCTGCAGCCCCAGCGTTCCATCCGAAAGCGCCCGCAGCGCGATCATGGTCGGGCCGAGGATTTTCGACAGGGACGCCATGTCATACCGCGTATGCCTGTCAACAGGCGCTCCGCCGGGCAGCGGCGCCTCACCGACCATTGCCTCTGCAAGCACGGTCTCATGAATACCGATGGCCGCTGCCGCAGACGGAAAGCAGCCCCGCTTCTTCCCGTCCTCAAGCTTCCCAAGCAGGTATGCATGGTCTATCTTTTCCATTATGCACGCTTCCTTCCTGACCGTTGTCAATTGTCATTTTTCACTGGAAATGATACAATGCGTTCAGCATCATCCGGCACTGACCGGAAACCACATGCACAGGAGGCCTGTCCATGGACCTGAGACAGCTTGATACCGAACAGCGGAATCCCAATACCGCGAATATAGATGTCCTCTCTACCTATGAGATTCTGAAACTCATCAATGATGAGGACCACAAATGCCCGGAGGCCGTTGCCCGCATCCTGCCGGAAATCACAAAGAGCGTTGACCTGATCTATGAGAAAGTCCGCGCCGGCGGACGTCTGTTCTACTGCGGCGCCGGCACCTCCGGCCGTCTTGGCGTGCTTGACGCAGCGGAGTGTCCGCCCACTTACGGCGTTGATTACGGCATGGTTGTCGCCCTCATCGCCGGCGGCCCATCCGCCTTCATTAAGGCCATTGAAGGTGCCGAGGACAATCCGGACCTCGGCCGCGATGATCTGATCGCGCATGATTTCAGCAGCTGCGATGCACTGGTTGGCATCGCTGCAAGCGGCCGCACCCCGTATGTCATCGGCGCCATGGATTATGCCCGGGAAACCGGCGCACCCGTCATGGCCATTACCTGCTGCAAAAACAGCGAAATGTCCCGGCATGCCGATATCACAATGGCCGCCATTCCGGGCCCTGAGGTCATTACCGGCTCGTCCCGCATGAAGAGCGGCACCTGCCAGAAACTGATCCTCAATATGATCTCAACGAGCGTCATGATCAAGCTTGGAAAAGTATACGGCAACCTGATGGTTGATGTCAAAGCCAGCAATCAGAAACTGGTGCAGCGTGCCATCTCCATCGTCTCAAGTGCTGCCGGGTGCAGCGAGGCGACTGCGCGCGAAACGCTTGAACGCTGCAACTTTGCCTGCAAACCTGCCATCGTCATGCTGCTCCTCGGTGTGGATGAATCTGAGGCGCGCCGTCTGCTTGATCAGGCGAATGGCCATATTTCCGGTGCAATCGCACCCACGCAAGTCTAGGAGGCAAGATGTATTTCTGTGGATGGGATGGCGGCGGCTCCAAAACCACCGTTTGCATACTGAACTCAGAAGGGCAGCCAATAGCCGGTGCTGCATTCGGTCCGCTGAATGGCAATGGTGTCAGCAGCGCACAGGTCGAGGCGACCGTACATGACGCGCTCAGCTTCATGGCTGCGCAGCCTGACGGACTTGCCGGCTGCGCAGGACTGGTCATCGGGATGGCAGGCATCAGCAACGCATCGCTTGCCGGCAGGATGCAAGCCTACCTGACCCGCGGCGGCTACACCGGTCCCCTTCGCCTGATGGGCGATCACGAGATCGCGCTGGCCGGCGCCATTGACGGCCCCGGTGCCATTCTAATCGCCGGCACGGGATCCATCTGCTATGGACGAGATGCTGATAATGTCCCGTTCCGTGTCGGCGGCTACGGCTACCTCATTGACGACCTCGGCAGCGGATATGCCATAGGCCGGAGCATTCTGACCGCAGTCATCCGTTCCGCAGACGGCCGCAGCCCGCATACCTGCCTTACCCAGCAGGTCTATGACATGCTCGGCATCAAAGAGATTCCTGAGATGATCACCTGGCTTTATGCCGGCACCACAGGCAAAAAGGAGATCGCAGCGCTTTCCCCGCTCCTCCTGCCTGCACTTGAGCGCTATGACGCTGCCGCACAGTCCATCGCGAACAAGGCAGCCCGCGATCTGGCGGAGCTGGCCATTACCGGCCTGACCGCGCATAACCTGAGCCGTGCAGAGCTGGCCCTGACCGGCAGCATCCTTGAACACTACCGCGTGATCCGCAGCGCGCTCGAATCCCAGGTATACGCAGCCCTGCCGGATCTCAGGATCTGCTCACCGAAACGCATGCCCGCGGAGGGCGCCGCCCGGCTCGCCCGGAACCCTCAGTAAACAAAAAGCAGCTTTCGCTGCTTTTTTCTGTTTCACAGGTCAAGACCCTCATACATCAGGTCCCGGATCATCGGATGAAAGACATAGTACGTGTCCAGATAATCGATCACATGCTGGGCGTATACCGCTGCAACCCGGTTTTGAGGATCCATGAGCGCCCACGCACCCGCAGCGCCGTCCCATCCAAATTCTCCGACCGGACTCCTTGACGTCGTCGGATCCAGCAGTGTCCGCACCCCGAGGCCATATCCGTATCCCCGTTTGTGCCGAACCCGCTTAAAGTCCTCCATGGATTTCCCGCACTGCCGGTTTGTGCGGATATTTTCAATCGTCTCCGCTTTCAGAATCCTTGCCCCGTTTTCACCGACGCCGCCGTTTGCAAGCGCATCTGCCAGCCGGATAAAGGCGTTCACATTGCCCATCAGGCCGCCGCCTCCGCTGTCATACGTCTGCATGGAACAGACATCATTCAGGTACCGGTCTCCCTCTATGCGCACACCGTCCTGCATCCGGTATATTGCCGCAAGACGTTCCATCTGCACACTGTCCGGATGAAACGTGACATCCTCCATCCCCAGCGGACGCAGGATCAGCTCATCTGCCAGGGTGCTGAGCGGTTTCCCCGCCGCCGCAGATGCCACCGCCCCGGCCACATCGTGGCATAGTCCGTACCGGAATCCCTGACCGGGATCAAAGTACAGCGGATCCTCCGCCATGCACTCTGCCATCTGCACTGTGGTTGCCCTGCCTCCGTACCGTTGCATGCCATGCTCAATCCCCGGGGTATCAAACGTGCTTCCCAGGCCGCCCTGCATCGCCAGCAGATGCTCTATCGTCATCACCGTCCGTGCGGGACGGACTTTTTCGCCGTCCCGCACCGCAAGCGACCCAAACGCAGGCAGGTAGCGTGATACCGGCTCCCGGATGGACAGCACCCCCATCTCATTCATCCGCATGACTACGCTGAGCGTCACCAGTTTCGTGAGCGAATACAGCCAGTACTGCTCATGTCCGGTCATGGGAAGTCCCGGCTTCGCCTCTCCCGTAAAGTGCCGGTAGACCTCTTTATGGTCCACCCAGATGACCATATCACACCCCGGAATCTGCTTTTCTTTCAGCTGATCCAGGTATGCAGTCAGCTTATCAAAATTCATGTTTCACCTTCCATAACAACGTAAGTTCAGCAAAGTACAGCGCTGCTTCCCAGATCCCCTATCTCTCTGCGGGAATCGTCTCCGGCGCAAAGTACTTTCCAAAGACCTGATGGATCGCAGAAATCAGATGCACAGCTGCCTTGGGCAGCGTACGGGCAGGATGCACTGCAAGAATCAGATACAGTTGCGGTTTTTCAGGGAACGGATATGCACAGGATCGCTGTTCAGGTGACATGAGCGCGCACGGCAGAATGGTATCTGCAACGCCGCTACCGGACAGGCTCACAAGAATGGAAGGTTCAGCCTCACAGACAATTTTCGGCTGGACGGACAGGTAATCGTAAATGAGCTGCTCCTGTTCGCAGCGAAGCGCCGTCCCTGACTGCGCAAGCATCATCCGGACCGGTTTCCCTGTATTCATGAAAGGAGGTGATGGCATTGCAGAAGTCTCCCTGTTCTGCGAGGCGGACACGTACATCATCTCCGTCTGACTGAGTACGGTCTGGTCCAGGATGGGATGATCGGCACTGCGGCTGAGGAAAAGACCGATGTCGGCTGAGGCACTGAGCAGCGCTTCCTGAGCATGCCCTCCGGTATCCTCATTCAGCTGCACGGTGATGCCGGACTGCTTTTCACTGAACAGAGGGATGCACTGCGTTTCAAATGTGCTCAGCAGCAACGGATCCACATGGACAATGAGATGACCGCCATGACCTGCCCGGTATTCCTCTATTTTCTTCTGCATTTCAGATTCAAACCGGAGAATGTTCCGGGCATCATTGACAAAGATCTTTCCGGCATTGGTGGAAACAAGGCGGTTGTGGGAACGGCTGAAAAGACGGGTCCCGAGCATCTGCTCCATATCCCTGAGGTGACGGGACATGGCAGGCTGTGAAAGATAGCACTGCTCCGCTGCTGCCCCCAGACTGCCAGCCTCCTCTATGGCAATCATGTAGCGAAGCACATCGCTCCGCAGCGATATTTCCTTCGTAGAAGCACCGCCCACGCCCGGCTGCATCCTCGGATGCATATGAGGCTCACGGGTTCTCACTGTCTCAAGCAGTTCGTCCACCTCGGGATTGTCAATGGCCTCGTACCGGCTGTCTGACAGGCGGTGACGGATGAGCAAACCGGCCAGATAACGTTCTGCCTCGGACAGTCGGTGATCCTCAGAAAAACGGATGATCGACATCTGATAGATTGGCGGATCAAGATGCAGATAGACGAGGTCATCACAAGGTGTAACATGGATTTTCGATACAAATCCTGCACCAATGGCCTGATGCAGCATGGCATCCACCAGGAAGACATCATCTGACTCAAAGGCAACAAGTGGCAGAAATCCGGCTCTGGTAAACAGACTGTCCGCAATGCGGCGGATATTGTGCTTTTTCCCCTGCAAAACGAACGGAATATCCCGGAGCTGGTCAAGCGATACGCTCTCATGACCGGCCAGGGGATGCGAGGCCGGCAGCGCCAGGAGCAGCTCCTCACGCGCAAATGTAATGCCGGCTACATCGTTTGAAATCGGGCTGGCGCCAATCGCAAGGTCGACCGCGCCGCGGCGGATGGCGCCTGGCTGTTCGCTGGCGTAATGCTCTATGAGCTGCAGGGATATATCCGGAAACTGGGCAGAAAAATCATGGTAGACATGACTGTAAATCATGGCAGCGCGGTTTGGTGCTGTACAAAGCCGGATCTGATGGCGATCATCACCGGTCACGGCTTTCATGTTCAGCAGCATGCGCCGCTGCTCCTCCAGAATCTTCTGCGCATAATCGAGAACATTCCATCCGACAGCGGTTGGCATCATGCGATGATGATAGCGCAGAAAAAGCGCAAAGCCAAACTGGCTTTCAAGATCTGAAAGCACTTTGCTGAGCGCCGGCTGCGAGATGCCGAGTACCCGGGCTGCCGCTGAGAGACTGCCGTACTGGGAAATGGTAAGCAGATAATGACAGTATTTGGTGTTCATGATGATTCCTCATCCAAATTGAAGCAAATCGAACCTCAGATTGAAGCAAGTGACCCCCATGCACAGTATATACCAAACCCAAAAAATTGGCAACGATCTATAACCAAACTGGTATGAAAACCATAATGGAATCATTCTTGAAGGCAAAAACAACCGCAGATATAATGGCATCATCCCAATTACAAGTGAGGCAACTCACTGACTGAAACTGGAGGTTTCTTATGAAGAAGATTCTGTCTCTCGTTCTCGGCATCGTGATGATTCTGTCCGTCGCGGCATTTGCTGTGGCTGATGATGACATCGGCTTCGTTACCAACAAGACCCTGACGCTGAACGTCCCTGGCAAGGCTGGCGGCGGATCCGATCTCGCTATCCGTTATTATGCTCAGGCCCTGACTGATGTATATGGTCTCAAGACCACGGTTACCAACTATGACTCCAATACCATCGGCCATCAGATGACCGCCAATGCCAAGCCCGACGGCACCACGCTGACCCTGGCAACCGGCGCGCTCAACATTCAGTACATCACCGGCAATGCGGACATCAACCCGATGACCGACTTCACCCTGATCGCCTGCATGCAGGACAATGGATACTCTGCTCTGGCTGTTCCGGCCAATGCACCGTATGATGATTTTGCCGGCTTCGTTGAGTATGCCAAGGCAAACCCCGGAAAGATCAATGCCGGCATGCCCGCATCCGGTGCGAACACCTTCCTCTTCGGCCAGCTCTCAAGCGCTCTGGGCCTTGAGCTCAACAGTGTTGAGTGCGCTTCCGAATCCGACCGTCTGACCAACCTTGCCGGCGGCTTCATCGATATCGGTGTCGTCGGTGTTGGCAATGCTGTTGAATATGAGAAGGCTGGCAAGCTGAAGGTCATCGGCACCGTCGCATCTGATGGAACAACCATCGACGGCTATCCGACCGAACTGCCGGACAACTTCAAGACGCTCCAGGAGCAGGGTTTCAGCGACTGCTACTTCAACGTTTACCATTACCTCCTCGGACCTGCAGGCATGGATGCTGACCAGGTTGCCAAGATGAACGCCGCCATGGAGAAGATCTATGAGGTCACCAAGGACGATATTGCCACCATCGGCAACATCCCCGGATGGCACAATCTCGAGGAATCCCAAAAAATCCGTGAGGCCGAGTGGAATCAGCTGATCAATGTCGGCAAGGCCATCGGACTCTATGTTCAGGGTGAGTAATCCTGATGTAACCCGGTAAATAACGCTTGGTGATACGCCCTGAGGGGGTTCCCCCTTGGGGCTTTTTGAAAAGAAAGGGGCTTTTTCATGAAGATGAAAAGGGATGCGGTTACGGGAATCGTCGGGCTGACCGGATCGCTGATCTGGCTGATTATGATCCAGTATCAGACCAAGCAGCCTGCAAATCTCCTTGAGCCAGGTCCACGCCTGCTCCCATACGTTTCCTTCTTTATCGTGGCGTTCAGCTCGCTCATGCTGCTGATCAAAGGCCTTCGCGACTGGAAAAAGGATCCGCATCCGGATAAGCCGTATTTTCCAAAGGGCGGTATTCTCAAGGTTACGAAATCCTATGCCATGCTGGTCATTTACGGCATCGTCATGACCTTTGTCGGTTTCCTGATTTCAACGCCGTTTGCCTGTTTCGCGTTCATCTACGACCTGAAAGGCGAAACAAAGGTAAAGCCGCTGACGGTGGCACTCATCTCTCTGGCCGTGACGTTTGGCCTCTATGCAATGTTTGTCTTTGGATTCCAGGTGAATCTGCCGACCGGAATCCTGTTTGAGTAAGGAGGTGTCAGTTCATGGAAGTTTATTTGAGCGCACTGCTTATCTGTCTCAAACCGATTAACCTCCTGCTCATTTTCGCCATGGTCAGT
>JAFSZW010000383.1 GCA_017458865.1 Clostridia bacterium | reverse complement strand
TGCTATCACCTTCGGTGCATGTGCTATGCGGTGCAAGACGGCCTCAGCAGATTGAGGATGCGGCAAGGTCGCTCGAGATTCCGCTCTCCCGTGATGATTTTGAGCGGATGCGAAAAGACGCGGATGAGTTGATTGCTGAGGCACACAAAGAAGGATAAGTAAATCGTGATGTTGGCACTGTTTCGGGATGGAAACAGTGCTTTTGATTTTCTGAGACAGATCCAAGCACACTGAACTGCCCGGGCTTTGCCGGCCTGGCGCACTGCTGTTGACAGGGAGCGGGCAAGAGGCAGACGATAAACCGTCCGGGATACTTTTCACTTGTCACAGGATTTGATGTGAGATATACTTAGCGCAGAAAACAGGAACAGAATGGGGGTGGGGATTGATGGAGAACAATGGGGGACGCCAGTTTGTTCTGTCACTGCAGACGGTCATTCTCGGGGCATTGCTTGTCATTATTATCGTCCTCTTTGCTCTGCTTGGATCCATGCCCCAGACGTCTGAGAGCTTTCGGAATGTTGAGGATGTGACGGATGAATATATCCTGTTTCAGAACAGCGTTTTTGCGCTGAAAAAAGATGTCAACGAGTTTTCGGACAGAACCAAGGCGTTTATCGTATCGCATGATCTTGAGGATGTTGTTCTCTATTTCAATGAAAAACAGATGTCGCAGCTCAGACGGCAGAGTCCAACTGATCCTGAAAACAACATAACGGATAAGGAAGCGCTGCATCATCTGCAGTCGGCAGATGACCTGAGTGAACGGCTCATGCATGAGCAGAGTTACGCGATGCGGCTGATTCTTGAGGCGGACGGGCAGCCTGAGGATACATATCCGACAGCGCTCAGGTCGATCCAGTTGAATGATATTGACAAAGCACTGGCACCGAAGGGCAAGGAACAGCGGGCGAAGGATATTATCTTTGGACCGGCATGCAGTACGCTGCTGGATCAGATCAACACGCAGCTGAAACTGTATAATGATACCGTGACAGAGATCATTTTCAACAAACAGATCTCGAATGAATCAAGGCTCAAAATGAGCGTTTCCAGTCGTCAGCAGTTTATCCTTCTGATGATGGGCATCCTCCTCCTTGTGATGCTGTTTATCTTTTTGTTTGTACTGAAACCCATCAATACACTGATCACGAATATCCGATACGGACAGCTTGCAGATGACGGCGGCGCCTATGAGCTGCAGTTCCTGGCAGACACCTATAATCAGTACAGACAGAAAATGGATGAGGTGAACCAGAAACTGATCTATGACGCCAGTCATGACACCCTGACCGGTCTGTTTAACCGCGGTGCGTATGAGAAGTTCAATGATCCCTCGGGAAAAGCAAACGTTGCGCTGATCATTATTGACGTGGACAATTTCAAGGAGATCAACGATACATACGGACACGAAATCGGAGACAAGGTATTGGCCCGGGTCGGACAGGTACTTCGTCATTCCTTCCGTGAGGGGGATAAGGCATGCCGGATGGGCGGCGATGAGTTCTCCATTCTCATGCAGGGCATAGATTCGACCAAGGTGGATATTGTCCGCAATAAAGTTGCTCTGGCAGCCAGAATACTGGCTGAACCTGAAAAGGACGT
>JAFSZW010000382.1 GCA_017458865.1 Clostridia bacterium | reverse complement strand
TACCAAATCCTGTCTCGTCCTTCGCATACAGATAATTACCCTGCTGGTGCAAGACGGTCGCGTCATATCCCATCGTGACCTCGGGATTAGGATTCTCGGGGTCAGCAACGATGTCAAAAAAGTCTCCGAAGCCGATGGGCTCAATAGGCGGCATTCTATCAACCCAAATGGGTAACAACTGGTAAATCGTATTCTCGCGGCCATAGGAGCCCACCATGGCATATACATCATACCTAGCTGTCAGGTCATTAGGCGCTGGAAATCCCATTGAACCGAAGTAAGCGGGATACTCATTACCGTCCTCGTCGATGATGATATATTGAGTGCCATTTTTCACAATGCTCACGTTGCGCAAGACGACATAATGGGCAAACAGTTCATGTCCGATGCCACCGGAGATTTCTTCGGGCTCAACAGGCGTGTTGCCAATAGCGGGTTGAAAACCTTGGGGATCGGAGAATTCGGGCTCACCATTATAGAAGGACTTGGTCACGTAGAAGCCGCCAGGAATGATATCACCTTGAACATAAGTCTGGCCGGTATTACCATAAATCAAGGCATAAGCAGTCATGTCCCTGACGAACAAGTATTTATTATTCTGAGCCAGTACCGTCACGGGGTTGGGGATAAAAATGACTTCCCCGTCAGGAGCGAGAAGGGCATCTGAGAGACAACTCACCTCGGTTGCTTCAAGAAACTCATAGGTTGCTGCCGTCACGTCAGAGATCTCGTCGTCAAGGACTGCGACGGCCTTGACTGTGGTTCCCGCACTGAGGGTAAAGGGAGCCATATAAGGTGTTGAAGCGGGTGTCGGGTTGCTACCGTTAGTCGTGTAAAAGATATGCGCGCCACTGGTCGGGCAGGTCATCGTCACCTCGATGGGGTTATAGTAAGTACCACTCGCCGGACGGATGACGGGAGGCATCACAGCGGCACAATCAAAGGTGACAACAATCTTGGTGAGCCGCACCTGATTACCCTCGGCAATGAAGGTGACGCACGTCTCGCGACCCTCCCATAGTCCTGTATAGCCTTCATAGCTATAGCTGCCCGCGCTGGTCACGAAGTTACCTGGACCATATTGGGCATCGTCCTGCGCTGTACACTCAAACTCAATAGACGTAATCTCACCCATAGTGGAACAAATGGTGATGGTCGAGTTTTTATACACACGGTAGTGATTGGCACTGACGATACCGTTGGAAAAGCAGACAGAAATACCGTCTTTCTCAATACAGTAAGGACCGGCTGTGGTGCTGCTTGTGCCCACATCAATAGTGGGATCAAAGACCACGACACACGCCCCTGCCGTGATCGCAGTCACAAGCCAGAGAAAGAGTAATAAACAGATTTTCTTCATTGGGACAAGTTTGATAGATATATTGGAAATTAGTTTATAAAAAACGGGGCCCACGCAGTGTGAGCCCCGATAGAAATCAAATCCATAGTGCAGCAACAACCCCGACACTCCATAAGGGGAAAGCGTCTGGCAAGATGCCTTGCTGGGGACCGGTTATCAGTTTTAACGGCTGCATAAGCTAGTTCAGATAGATGGATTAGCTCAGGATGATGTCGATAACGGAATTAACGTCGGCAATACCAACCTCGCCGTCACCATTCACGTCGGAGCGGCCCTCGCTATTGTCCTCAGCGCCCAGGATGATATCAATCAGCATATTGACATCAGCAATGGTCACCTCACCGTCACCGTTCACGTCACCAACGGGATAATCGCTGTGCTCTTTCACCATAATGGGATAGAGTTCGAGCTGACCCTTATAGATGGTCAGGAAGCCCTTTACATCATAGGTCTTGTCAGCGCTCAGTTCGGGAATCGTGACAGACTGGTTGAACTTGTTGAACACGAGCATCTCGCCGGTCTCGTCTACCATGTTATAGGTATTGGCGGCATCGGTTGCGGTCAGCTGTACGTTCTCAAATCCGAGATAGAAGTGAACATTGTCCTGCGAAACCTCCTCGATGGGCATCATCTCAGGCTCAACAGCGGCACCATGGCCAGCCTTCACGAAGGTGTCGCCCACGGGAACCATCTGCTTAGCACCCTGGTACTCGGTCCAAGTTGCCTTAGCGTCATTGATGAAGTCACCATTGGCAAAGTCATTGTATGCAACACTGCCATAAACCAGGCTGTACATACCGCACTCATCCTTCACATACAGGTTAACACCATTCTGATAGATGGTGGTCAGCGGCTGGGTGAAGTGACCCACCTGACCACTGCTCAGGCCATAGAGGTCCTCAATGCAGGGAACATCAACCTCGGGGATTTCCACATTCACCTCAAGGGGAAGAATCTGATAGTCGTTGTGCTTACCTACAACAGCGTAGATGTCATAGGGCTTAGACAGGTCAGCGGGGAAGGCGCAGTTGAAGGTGTTATTGTAATAGGGCACTTCATTGCCATTGGCATCCCTGAAGACGCTCTTCTGAGTGTCGATATAAACCTGCTTAAACAGTACATACCATGCCCAAGTGTCGTGACCTACCTGAGGCAGGCTGATTTCCTTGGCCAGAGCATGGAGCTCGTCCTTGGTCAAGTGCCTTGAAGGAGCCTCGAAACCAGTATGAGTCTCGGCGAGTTCGGGCTCGTCCTTATAGGTAATCTTCTTGCCGCCAAAGCCCTCGGGGATTACATCACCAGGGGTATAAGTCTTGCCGGTACGGTCACCGTAAGCAAGACCATAACCCGTGTCATCCATAGCATACATGTACTTGCCACTGATAGCGACTACAATCGACTCATAGTCGAAAGTCACATCCTCGTTATCAGAAGTGCCTTGCATGGAGCCCCAGCCGAAAACGCCACCATGCCTCTTGATGCTGGTGGGAAGCAACTGATAAACGGTGTTCTCGCTGCCATAGGAACCGACAACGCCAATCACGTCGTAAGTAGCATCCAAGTCACCAGGAGCGCTCACGCCCATCGAGCCGAAATAGATGGCACAGGTATTACCATTGACATCGGTTAATACATAATTGCGGTCATCCACCTTAGCAATGGTAGCCTCGGTAAACTTCACATAGTGAGCAAACATGTTGTGGCCAACCTGGTTAGCGCTAATCTCCTCAGGAGCGATGGGGCTATTGCCGGAAGCGGGCAGGAAGCCACTGACAACTGCCAACTCGGGCTCGCCAGCATAGGTGGTCTTAGTTCCAGCAAAACCAGCGGGAATCACGTCACCATTCTTGTAAGTCTGACCTGTCTCACCGAAGAAGAGAGCATAGCCTGAATTGTCCTTCACATACAAGTACTTCTTGTTCTGTGCAAGCACGTTCACAGGGTTATTGAACTTAACCACGGTTTCGTCTGCCGTATTCTGGAAAGCGGCGATATTTGCCACAGGCGTTGCGGTAGCGAATTCGTAGGTAGCCTCAACCACGTCACTGACATCACCGTCCTTGGCCGAGATGGCCTTAACAGTAGCATTGCTGCTCAAGGAGAAGGGAGCATTGTACTGGGTGGAGCTGGTGGTGGGATTGCTGCCGTTGGTGGTGTAATAAATCTTAGCGCCACCCGTGCCACAGGTAATGGTCACCTCGATGGGGCCATAATAGGTGCCAGCAGCGGGATTGATCGTGGGATTGGCAAGACCACCGCCGTCAACGGTGACAACAATCTTAGTAGCACGCACCTGATTGGTCTCGGCCGTGAATTCCACACTAGCGGCTGAACCGGTCCAAGTGCCCACGTTACCCTCGTAGCTGTAACCCGTCTGTGCAGCAAAGCACCCTGTCCTCTGTCACGACCACTTTCACGCGAATATCATGCGCTGCCCACGGCACATCCTGCTGCAGAAAACAGTTCCTGCACAGTCCCACGGTCATCCCGGTATACCCGGACAGAAATCGATCGTAATACCCGGCCCCGCGTCCAAGCCGCCCGCCGTGCACATCATAGCAGACAGCCGGCACCAGAATGAAATCAATCTCGTGTTGCGGCACTGCCGGGCAGTCATCGTCCGGTTCCAGGATGCCGAATGTGCCTGCCCTGAGACTTTCCCTTCCCCGGACCTCGCGTGCCTCAAGACCGTAATCTGCTGTCATTCTCGGGAGAAGCAGGCGCTTACCATCTGCCGCGCAGGCATCCAGGACCGGGCTCAGGTCCGGTTCACTTCCAAACGGCGAAAAGAGCATAACCGTTCGTGCCTGACAGAGTGCATCCAGCCTCAGCAACTGCCTTGCAAGACAGGCATCGCTCTGTGCTCTTGTCTCGCGCGGCATCTGCTTTTCCATTTGCTTAATCTGCCGCCTGAGGTCTGCCTTTCGTTCATTGATCGTCATATTCTTATTTTGTCCTGCACACACTCATTGCTCATCTGATGATGTACGCGCTGACAATTTCGCCGACATACATCGTATGTGCATCCCGGTTCGCCAGAGGCGCCGTGCTGTCAACGTCCTGCGGATACATCTGTGTGCGGATTGCCTCCGGCAGAGCGGAAAGATCCTGCCGCTGCTGATACAGCACTTTGCATTCCAGCGTCAGCGGATATGCCCTGACACCCGGCGTACGGATTACCTCCGGTTCTTCCAGTTCAAGACCGGCAACGTCCCGCTTGTCAATGTTCCTTCCGGATTGCATACCACAGATCTTTGTGATCTTCGGGTCCGCTTCACCAAGCGGAACACTGATGGTAAACTCCTGTGTCCTGTCGAGCTGCGCCTTGGTGTACCTGCCTTCCCGGACATATACCACAAACGTCTTCTTGCCCCAGAGGATACCGAGATGGCCCCATCCAATCACCATGCTGTTGAACTTTTCGCCGTTCGTATTCAGCAGAATACCTTTCTGAAATGCCTTCGTAATCTGCTCAGCGTAATCAAAAACCTGAATCGCTTCTTTCATTTCAAGCCCTCCTGTTCGTCTGTCCGGATGCAGCCGGTACACTCTCACTCAAGGACGCGTTCACGGAACGCATCCAGTTCCTGCTCTGTAAAACCGAGTGTTTCAACAATATAATGGTCGCCCATGGCTGCCCATGCATTTTCAATATACGACTTGTCTGCGATATACGCCTGATAAACGCACTCAGCAGTCTTTTCGTCTGACTCTGCCGCAACCCTCTGGTAGATCATCTTTGCCTTTGGCAGATTGGTCGTATTTGTCTCCAGATAGTCTTTAAGGATTGCGTCCCTGTCAACCCCGAGCGCCTCCAGCAGCAGCGCTGCCGTCATGCCGCACCGGTCCTTTCCCTCCGAACAGTGCCACAGGATTGAACCAGTATCATAGTCATGCTCAAAGCAGGTTTTGAGCACCCTGCGGAAGTTCATCTGACACCGGGTGTCGAGCATCATCTCCCTGTACAGTTTCCGGAGGCTTGGAAACGGCATTCCCTCTGTCCGGCACTCATGCGTAATCCCCGCCTCAAAGTTCTCAATGATCGGGATCGGCAGATACGCACAGTCACCGACACGATCTGGCTTCTCGTCCCGTTCCTGAGCTGTACGCAGATCAATTACTGTTGTAAGCCGGTATGCCTCTCTGAGCCTCTTCAGATCCTCATCCGCCGCCTCGCAAAGGCTCGCGGAACGGATGAGGCAGCCCTCACGAATCCTTCGTCCATCCTCCGTAATCATGCCGCCCAGATCTCTGATATTCTGAACTGAGCCAATATCCTGTATGATCATGTAACCTCTCCATCCATACTTTACTGTTCCTGCCTTATGAGCTTCCATCCATGCATCGCAGCATTCGCTCACATGCATCCGGCATCGTGGTCCATTTCCCGAAGCATCCACGCAAAACCTTTGGCCATGCGCAGATCCGCATCCACAAAGTGATTCCCGGCATTCCACTCAAGCGTACACCGTCTGACCCGGGAAAGTGCCTGCAGTTTAGCCGCCTGCTGACGGATACGCTCTCCGACCATGGCCATCTGACGGTTCTTCGTCTTTTCCTCGCGATCACCAAGGCTCAGATAGGCAAAAGCCGCGCCAAAGGGGTGCTCATCTGTATACGTATCCCAGTCCGGGAACCATACCGATGGCGAAACGCCGGCACAGCCGCTGAACGTATCTGTCTCATATGCCGCATACAACGCAAACAACCCTGCCAGAGAGTACCCTCCGATGATACGCCTGACCGGCTGTCCGGACATGGTTTCCTCTATTGATGGAATCAGCTCATGCTCAATATACGCCAGTGTCCTGCCGGCATCATCACCAAACGCCTGATGCCCGAAGACAGGAGGCGCAGTCCATGGGGACAAATCTGAAAACCATGAGCCGACCTGAAACGCGCAGAGCGTAAAAGGAATCTCCTCGGCCAACTGCTCGATATACGCCACCTCGTCCTGAAGGGCTGATGCGTCATGCTCATCCACCGGCTGGATCAGAAGATAACGGCTTTCCTGCCGGGCATGACAAAAGCATTTTCGTCCGCCGATTTCCGTTATCGTCATATCATTCACTCCGAGCGCCACTCAGCGCTTTCAGCAAGGCTTTGCATCCCTTTTCAATATCACTCAACGCCCTGTCAAAATCACGCGTGTACCAGGGATCTGAGACCTCATCATTGATCCCTGCCCAGCTCATGAGGAGCGAGACCTTTCCCTCCGGATCACCACCATAGATCCGGTGGAGATCATACCGGTTTTCCTCATCCATCCCGATAATGTAATCATACGCGCCATAATCACTGCGAGTCGTCTTTCTCGCCCGGTGCGGCACCAGCGGTATCCCGTGATTCATGAGGCTGCGGCGCATCGGCGGGTAGATCTCATTTCCGATTTCCTCCGTAGTTGTTGCTGCTGAATCAATCTGAAACCGTCCCTTCATGTCCGCTGTCAGCTGACGCATAACCATCTCCGCCGCAGGTGAACGGCAGATATTCCCGTGGCAAATAAACAAAATCCTGATCAATGCGTTTCTCCTTCCCTGTATGCCCAGACTTGCCCAGTATTGCCCACTTGCGCCCACTGTATACAGAATACATTTCTTCCCGCTAAAATTGGCGAAAAAGGCAAATCGGGGCAAATGAGTGCAGTCAATGGTAGTAAAAATCCGGAATTTCTACTACCGGAAGATGTCATCCTTGACAGACAAATAAATGTTTGATCATTCGAATCGTTGGAAATGCTGGATTTCCAAGGGGTTTGGGGTACTACCGTCCTACTGCCATGAATGGTCGCAGTGCTTTCTTCAGGTATGCTTCGGAGCGGGCTCTCCATTCTTTTCTCTTTTCGTTGACCGCATCGTAATCGATATCTGCAAGAAGCAGATCTGCGTTCGTCCGGTCCCCCGGGAGAAAGCGTTCCGGAAGTCCAAGATCCTCCAGGAGGTTGCGCGCCCGTATACCGCTTCCCTCACGTGTGTAGCAGACAAAATGCTTTTTCCCCAGAATGGAAAAGATAGCCGCGTGATAGGAATCGGTGATCACATATTCCGCGTTCAGTATTCTTTCCACATATTCAGCGGGACCGTCCTGTTCGCAGTCGGTCAGGAGATTATTCACCAAGGATGGCGACTTGACATTGGCGGCCACGGGAAGCCCGGTTCTCCGGGATAATTCGTTGACCGTCTCCATCGCACCGGGAAGATCATTGAAGAGGAAGGCGAAGATGTATTTTTCTCCGGGAGAACAACGCCGGGAAGAATGTCCAGATAGTCTTCCATCTCAAGCATAAGCACAGGATCCATCGTATGTACAACCTCCTTGTCGGTCAAGCCTTGTACAAACGCCGCTGTTTCACGCTCCCGGACGGAGATGAAATCGAAATTCTTCAGTCTCCTTGCGAGGATCGGGCTGATCTCATCCAGAACAGCCGGATCCTCTGCACCGATGGATGCGGACCATGACATTTTCAGAACATTCACGTCCCTTGCAAAATCAAGATAAAACATTTCCGCCTCCACATCATGGATCCTCAGAGGCGTCCATACCGTATCCGCACCGACAATATAAGCATCATAAGCAAGTCTGTCGGCCTCAGATGTTCCGATCAAAGGGACGGACCTTCTCAGAAAACGCCTG
>JAFSZW010000381.1 GCA_017458865.1 Clostridia bacterium | reverse complement strand
CCGGATCCCCGGGCCCGTTTGACAGCATGACGCCGTCCGGGCTGCCTGCAAGAATCGTCTTTGCACTGGTATACGCCGGCACAACGGTCACCTCACAGCCGCGTTGCTGCAGGCTCCTCACAATATTGCGCTTGGCACCGTAATCGATCAGGGTTACCGCATAGCGCTTTTCGCCCTGCGCCGGATGGATTTCGGTATGATCGCAGGTCACCTTTTTCAGCACATCATGCACCGCATAGCTGTTGATTGCCGACAGGTCCTCCGGCACCTGGTCACAGATCATGGCGTTCATGACACCCTGCTCCCGGATCTGCCGCGTAATCTCGCGGGTATCCACCCCGCAGATTCCCGGGATCCGGTTCCTGACCAGCCACGCGCCAAGCGCCCCCTCCGAGCGGAAATTGGACGGCGCGTCACAGAGGTCGCGCACCACATAACCGGACAGGGCGCTTTTCCCCTCGAAGTCCTCGCTAATCACGCCGTAGTTGCCGATCAGCGGAAACGTCTGCACCACGATCTGTCCTGCATAACTGGGATCCGTCAGCGTCTCCAGATACCCGACCATGCCGGTTGTAAATACCAGCTCGCCAACCGTTTCCGGCGTCCTCATGCCAATCCGGGTACCCTCAAATACAGACCCGTTTCCCAGTACAAGATATGCCATTACTTGCCTCCAAGCGTTGCGGCCATGACAGCCTTAATGGTATGCATCCGGTTCTCTGCTTCCTCAAAGACAATGGATGCCTTGCTCTCAAACACTGCATCCTCCACTTCCATGCAGTCAATCCCGTACTTCTCATGAATCTGGCGCCCGATTTCTGTTCCCAGATCATGGAACGACGGCAGACAGTGCATGAACACGGTATCCACACCGGCCTCTTCCATGAGCGCCTGTGTTACGCGGTACGGCGTCAGGTCATGGATACGTTCCTCCCAGACCTCATCCGGTTCACCCATTGAGACCCAGACATCGGTATACAGGACATCCGCATTCTTCACCGCTTCCATGGGATCCGTCTTAAAGTCCAGAATGGCGTGTGTCCGCTTGGCAATGTTCTGGCAGCGTTCAATCAGCTCAGGATCCGGGAAATACTTTTCAGGCGCGCATGCCGTGAAATGCATGCCCATCTTTGCGCAGCCCACCATGAGCGAATTGGCCATGTTGTACCGCGCATCTCCCAGGAAGACCAGATGCCGTCCGGCCAGCGAGCCGAAATGCTCCCGGATGGTCAGCAGATCTGCAAGCACCTGCGTCGGATGGAACTCATTGGTCAGGCCATTCCAGACCGGTACACCGGCATACGCCGCAAGCTCTTCCACGATTTCCTGGCCAAAGCCGCGGTATTCTATGCCGTCATACATGGTTCCCAGTACCCGGGCTGTATCCCGGATGGACTCCTTCTTCCCGATCTGGGAAGCCTTTGGATCCAGATATGTGCTGTGCATGCCCAGATCTGCCGCCGCCACCTCAAACGCGCAGCGCGTCCTGGTGCTGGTTTTCTCGAAAATCAGGGCGATGTTCTTATCCTTGCAGTAGTTGTGCTTTTCGCCGGCTTTTTTCATTGCCTTGAGCTTAGCTGCCAGATCGAGAAGATGCTCAATCTCCTGGGGTGTGAATTCAAACAGTGTCAGGAAGTTTCTTCCCTTGATCGAATTTGCCATATGTTCCTCCTGTTGTTTAATGTAGTCTTGATTGTCAGTCAGCCCTGGCCGGCAGTTATCCTGCATCGCTCACACCGTCCCCGGGCTGTATCCTTTATGTGCATTCTGCTGCGCCGGCATTTCCCATACATGTCCTACAGAACCTTGGCCAGAAATCCTCTGAGGCGCTCACACTGCGGGGTTTTAAAGATCTGCTCAGGTGTTCCCTGTTCCATGATGACGCCATCCGCCAGGAACAGGATGCGGTTTGCCACCTCACGGGCAAAGCCCATTTCATGAGTGACAACCACCATGGTCATGCCTGCCCCGGCCAGATCTTTCATGACATCCAGCACCTCACCAACCATCTCGGGATCCAGTGCAGAGGTGGGCTCATCAAAGAGCATGACATCCGGTTCCATGCAAAGTGCCCGCACAATGGCCACGCGCTGTTTCTGTCCGCCGGACAGCTGGGACGGCCACGCGGCTGCGCGGTCCTCAAGTCCGACGCGCCGCAGCAGTTCGCGTGCACGCGCTTCTGCCT
>JAFSZW010000380.1 GCA_017458865.1 Clostridia bacterium | reverse complement strand
CGCGAAGGCCCATTTCCATGTACCTGCGGATCGGCGCAATGCCTGATGCGATGTTCATGTTGGAGCTCGCACAATGCGCGATAAACACGCCGTTTTCAAGCATCCGCTGCGTCTCTGCCTCGGATGAGTAGACACAGTGGGCCATGACTGTATTACTGTCCCTGCCGAAAAGTCCATAGCGGTCATACACATCGCCGTAAAATGCCGCCTCCGGGAACAGCTCACTCACCAGTTCTATCTCCTTCGGATTCTCCGAGAGATGGGACTGGACCGGCAGGTGATACCGTCTGTTCAGTTCGCCCAGCGCGGCAAGAAGTTCGCCCGAACAGGAAGGTGCAAAACGCGGCGTGATGATGGGCTTTGTCCGTTTAAAGCCTCGCCGCAGACTCTCCTCAATAAAGAACTCTGTATCCCGGATCGCAGTCTCAGCATCCGGCTCAAGGAGTTCCTTTGGCGCATTGCGGTCCATGTTGACCTTCCCGACATAACTGATAAGACCCGACGTTTCCATGCACTCCATGAGGGTGAGCGTACCCTCCAGGTGCGTGGTGCCAAAGACAACAACCCGTGTGGTCGCACCGTCCCTGAGCATCTTACTAAAATACCGGTATGACCGCTCCGCATACGCGGGATCTGCGTACCGGATTTCCTCAGGAAACGTCATCAGGTTCAGCCAGTCGAGCAGTTCATAATCCATCCCTGTTCCACAGAAAGGATACTGCGGTGCATGGGTGTGGAGGTCCACCATACCCGGGATGACCAGCCTGCCGGTACAGTCATATAAGAAGTAATGATGATAGCATTCCGGAAGCTCATCGAAAACGCCCACAATGAGATCATCCTCTATCACCAGATAGGCATTTTGCTTTGTGATCAGATGGTCAGGTTCCGGCGCATAGCAGATATCACCCTTCAGTACATTGCCAGTCAATATGGCACCACGCTCCTTTCCAGTTCAGAATATCCCGGACAGCTCACTTTGGGACTTTGATGCCCTTTGCGTCAAATGCCTCAAGAAGTGCGTCCATCCTGGGCTTGATGCTCATCGGTTCACCGGCCGCCCGGATGGCATTGTTGACGTCCTTAAGGCCGTTTCCGGTCACGATGGACACAACCGATGCGTCCTTTTCAATGAGTCCAAGCTCAACCGCCTTTTTGACGCCCGCGGTACCGGCCGCACCGGCAGGTTCAGCAAAGACGCCCGCATTCGCGCCAAGCAGACGCATCGCCGCCATGATCTCATCATCGCTGACATTCACGACGACGCCGTTTGATTCGCTGATTGCCCGCAGCGCCTTCACCGGATTGCGCGGCACACCGACGGCAATGGAATCTGCCAGCGTATTTTCAGGCTGCGGCGTCCATTCCATTGTGCCGGCTGCAGCTGCCGTATTGATCGGGCAGCAACCGGATGCCTGCACGCTAATGATCCTTGGCAGCCTGTCAATGAGCCCGGCTCCGTAAAGATCCTTAAAGCCCTTACACACACCGCCAATAGTGCACCCGTCACCAACGGAGACGGCCACATAATCCGGCATCTTAAAGCCCAGCTGCTCCGCGATCTCAAGGGAGACCGTCTTCTTGCCCTCCATAAGATACGGATTGATCGCCGCATTGCGGTTATACCAGCCCCACCGGTCTATGGCCTCGGCAGAGATGCGGAACGTATCCTCATAGCTGCCCTCAACCAGGATAACCGTGGCCCCGAACATCATCAGCTGGGCAACCTTGCCCTTTGGTGCTCTTGACGGCACGAAGATGAATGTCGAAAGACCTGCCGCCGCAGCATTGCCGGCCAGCGAACTGGCCGCGTTGCCGGTGGATGAGCAGGCAATGGTCGCCCTGCCCGCCTCCTCTGCCTTGACCACAGCCATGGCCGATGCCCGGTCCTTGAGGGACGCCGTCGGGTTCTGTCCATCGTCCTTGATATAGAGTTCCCGAATGCCGAGCACACGTCCGAGGGCATCCGCCAGATAGAGCGGGGAGCCGCCTACTCTGAGGCGCGGGCGCTTCCCGATCCCCTCAACCGGCAGGAACTCCATATAGCGCCACATCGTCGGGTCCGGTCGCTCCGCAAGCGGCTTTTTTGCTATTTCAGCGCGAATATAATCATAGTCATATTCAATGTCCAGAATGCCGCCACAGTGAGGACAGGTGGTCGTCTCCGGTCCGGCCGGAACCACCTTTCCGCAAATCGTGCATCTGGCCCCCGTGACATTCCGCAAAGCCATCTCAGTCTCTCCCTTCTCGTATCTGGTGGTTTGCCGATTATCTTATCAGGACCCGGGCCTGCCGACTGCTGCCGGCTGGCCGCTGTCCTGAAAGGATTCCGGGTTGCCGCTGCTTACAGCTTTTTGAGCAGTCCAACTTCCTCATTGAACGCGCAGATCAGCTCATCGACCCTGTCCGCGTCCGCTTTGACGCTGTCCCAGGTGCCGGCCTGGTCATACCACTGGGCATTCAGCTCATCAGAGGTCTTCCCCTGCTGTTCAACCCAGGTGTAGTACTTGAGGTTGTGGACGCGCTTGCGCTCCGGATAGGTCAGTTCAAGCATGTTGTCGGTCTTCTCGCCAAGGATATGCGTATGGAAATCGACAGCCGCCATCTCACGGGTATACGGTCCGTCCTGCTCCTGGAGCTCCCTGACGCGCGATGAATACATGACAGCGGAGTCCGTCATCACGGAGGCGACGACATCATGCTCTGTCAGCTCGTAATACTTGGCCATCTTGATCGCGCACAGCATATTGGCGATGCCGGAGATGCCAAACAGGCTGAGGCTTGCAATCGTATCCTCCGGCACACCGGCGGACCTCAGGTACTCAAGACCGGCCGGTTCGTTGAACAGACGCAGCACCTTCTGGGAATCTTCATCATCAATATCAACCACGAGGTCAGTATTCCTGACATTGTGGATCCACGGGACATGCTTGTCGCCAATGCCCTCAATCCGGTGTGCACCAAATCCGTTGTTCAGCAGCGTCGGGCACTGCAGCGCCTCACCGACACCCAGCTTAGCGCCCGGATACAGGTCCTTGACGCGATCGCCGGAGGCCATGGTACCAGCTGAGCCGGAGGTAAAGACAGCACCAAAGAGGTGATCTCCCTCGCCCTTCATCAGTTCAAAGGCCTCAGCAATGGCATTGCCAGTGACATTGTAATGCCACATATAGTTGCCCATCTCAGCAAACTGGTTGAAGATCATGCAGTCAGGTTCCTGTTCAAGCTCATGCGTCTTGTCAAAGATCTCCTTGACGTTGGACTCGGAGCCGGGCGTGGCGATGATTTCGCTTGCCACGGTCTCAAGCCATTCAAAACGCTCGCGGCTCATGCCTTTAGGCAAAATGGCGATGGAATGGCAGCCAAGGAGCTTGGAGTTGAATGCACCGCCGCGGCAGTAATTGCCCGTAGACGGCCACACAGCCCGCTGCCAGGAGGAATCAAACTGACCTGTCACAAGCCGCGGTACGAGGCACCCGAAGGATGCGCCAACCTTATGGCAGCCTGTCGGGAAGTACTTGCCGACCATCAGCATGATCTTTGCCTTAACGCCTGTCAGTTCGCTGGGCAGCACGATAAAGTTCGGATGTCCGAACAGACCGCCGGACTCTTTCGGCTCATTCTTCCAGGTAATGCGGAAGAGGTTCAGCGGATTCACATCCCACATACCCACCTGCGTGAGCTTTTCCTTTATGGCTTCCGGAATCGTCTCAGGGTTCCTCATCTGAGCAATCGTCGGAATGATGATCTTCTGTTCCCGCGCCCGTTCAATATTGTGGGCTCTTCCTTTTTCGTTGATCGTTAAATTAATCATGATACCCTCCTGAAACTCTCTTTATCTGACACATCACTTGTTTCCCGGATGTGCTGTTTTGGGCTGTTAACAGTATAATCAAGTACAGACTGTTTTACAATTCCAAATTCAAAAATCGTTCAATTTTCTGCAGCAGCGCCGACAACGCATGACCTCCATCTGCATGCAGACGTTTCCTGGCGGTACCGGTAAAAGTCGGACTCAAAGGACTGCCTGGCCTGAATCGCAGTCCTGCGTCCTATGAGGCGCATGCAAAGCAGGCCTGATTACAGCGGCAGCAGGAACATCTCAATCTCCCCGCCGCAGGACATGAACCCTTTCTTCATCCTGATTATTATCATCTGGCTCTCCCGGCATCCATCCTGCAGCATCTTCGCAGCTGTGATGAGTGTCCTCCCCTCGGCATATCCGCCTCCGACAGTTCCAAGGAAAGACCCATCACACCTTATCAGCATCTTTGTGCCGGGCCCTCTTGGTGCCTCGCCGTCCTTCTTCACAATCATGGCAAGCACATACTGGGGCAAAGCGGTCTCACCCAGATTGGCCAGTTCCTCGGCCAGTCCCTCCGGATACAGTTCGCCGCCGCCAGTGCCATTCATGACCTGAATCAGTTCCGCTGCAACGGATACCGCGATTTCCTCGGGCGTCTTCGACCCGATCCTGAGCCCGATTGGCATATGAACCCCATTGACCCTGACCGGATCAAAGCCCTCCACAATCAGCTGCTCCCGGATACCGGACGTACGGCTGCGGCTTCCCATCATGCCGACATAGGCAAAGGGTTTTGAAAGAATCATACGAAGGCATGTAAGATCATACTCATGCTCCCGGGTCATAATGACAAAAGCTGTCGACAGATCTCCCTCTATCTCGCAAAGCGCCTCCCGAAAAGGCCGACAGATGACATGCTGCGCGCCTGACTCCCTCGCTTTTTGAGAGAACGCTTCCCTGTCCTCAATCACCGTCACATCAAAGTTCAGCATGACGGCCAGCCGGATGAGACACAGTGCAACATGCCCGGCACCGCAGATCACCAGTTTTCGCCGATTGGACACCTGTTCAAGGAACACAAGCCTGCCATCTATATCATGCAGCCCGTCCTGTCCGTAGGACAATTCACGGATTTTATCTGCATGCGCAGCCGGGAAAGCCGGGTCACGTGTAATCTCCACGTAGTGATCATGGTCTCTCGCAAAAAGGGCTTTTGCACCCGCGCCCAGGCCGGAAACAATCCAGGCTGCAAGGAGCTGCCGTCCCGTTTCATTCCTGTGTACAATAGCGTCAAAGAATGCAGACATCTATCTGTCCTCCGCGGCTTATCGCCAAATCACCGACCTAATCCGCCGTATCATGTTTTGATGTGGAATAAAGCGTCAGATTTGACTTTTCAGCCGGTTTTCTATATGATTTCCGTCACAAAGGATCTGTCAAAACCAAATGGACATATATCCAGCCGCCTCATAAAGCGGTTCTGAATCATCTCCGGATAATG
>JAFSZW010000379.1 GCA_017458865.1 Clostridia bacterium | reverse complement strand
CTCAAGGCCCAGGTTTTCGCAGACGTAGCGCTCTACAGAGGGATCCACATTCGCGTATGTCCCGACAGCACCCGAGATCTTGCCCACCCGGATCATATCCATGGCATGCTGCATTCTCGAGAGATTCCGCCCCATGTCCTCATACCACAGTGCGAACTTGAGGCCAAGCGTCGTCGGTTCGGCATGCACGCCATGCGTCCGGCCCATAATGGGCGTCCACTTGTAGCGGACCGCCTGATCCCTCAGTATGGCGCGCATTTCGTTGATGTCCTCAATCAGGAATCCGACCGCTTTCACAACCGTCGCGGAAAGCGCCGTATCCACCACATCCGTGCTGGTCAGGCCATAGTGCAGGTACTTGCTCTCATCACCCAGGCTTTCCGCCACACAGCGGGTAAAGGCTACCACATCATGCCTGGTGCTCGCCTCAATCTCGGCGACGCGCTCGACCGTGAACCGGGCATTTTCCCGCATCCGTTTCGCGTCATCTGCCGGCACCACACCAAGCTTTGCCCACGCCTCAGCAGCCAGCAGCTCGACCTCGAGCCATTCTGCATACTTGTGCTCAAGGCTCCACAGCTCTGCCATCCGTTTGCTCGTATACCGATCTATCATTGATGTTCTCCATTTCAAGGAAGAGCAGGATCCGTGAAATCCTGCTCACTCAGTCATAAGCCTGATCTGGAACATGTATGCAATTGAGCACCCCGATTACTTTTCGTATCCGTTCGGGTTGTTCTTCTGCCAGCGCCAGCCGTCGCGGCACATGTCCTCGATTTCCTTCTCCGCTGTCCAGCCAAGGAGTTCCTTTGCCTTCGCGGCATCCGCATAGCACTCAGCGATGTCGCCGGGACGCCTTGCGTCAATCTGATAGGGAATCTTGATCCCGTTCACAGTCTCAAATGCTTTGATAATATCAAGCACGCTGTACCCGTGGCCGGTGCCCAGGTTGATGATCTCCGTGCCGGTATGCTTTTTTGCATACTCAGCAGCAAGCACATGGCCCCTGGCCAGATCGACCACATGGATGTAGTCCCGCACGCCCGTTCCATCCGGCGTCGGGTAATCATTGCCATACACATGCAGATACGGCAGCTTGCCCAGGGCAACCTGGAGGATATACGGGAAGAGGTTGTTCGGAATGCCGTTGGGCATCTCGCCGATGCGCCCGGTCTCATGCGCACCAATAGGATTGAAATACCGGAGGAGCACGACAGACCAGTCCGGATTGGCCTTCGCCGCATCCGTCAGAATCTGCTCGTTCATATACTTGGTCCAGCCATACGGATTGGTCGCGCTGGTCGGCATGGTTTCGTCCAGCGGCATATGGTCCGGAATGCCGTAAACCGTTGCAGAGGAGCTGAAGATGAAGCGGCGGACGTCATATTTCTTCATCGCCTCAAGCATGGTCAGCGTGCAGTCGAGATTGTTCCTGTAGTACTCGACCGGTTTGGCAACGGACTCGCCGACTGCCTTGTACGCTGCAAAGTGAATGATGGCGTCAATCTTGTTTTCCTCAAAAATCGGGCTGACCGCGTCCATATCACGGACATCCGCCTCATAGAACTTTACCTTCTTGCCGGTGATCTCCTCAATGCGCCCCAGCACATTCGGATTGCTGTTGTACAGATTATCCACGATAATCACGTCATGTCCGGCATTCAGCAGTTCAACGCAGGTATGGCTGCCGATATAGCCGGCGCCTCCGGTGCAAAGTATAGTCATGGTATCTCCTCCTGTCAGATTAGTCCCAAATATCCATCACCCGCCCGGAGCACATGCTCTCAGGGGGATAAAGTCAAAATCCGTCTCAGTGCTCGTACTCGTATACGACGCGCTGCCACTCATCCGTAAACTCTTCAAGGCAGTAATTCATTTGGTGAATGTACCTTGACACCTCAACGCCCACATAGCGAAGATGCCACGGCTCATAGATGATCTGCGTCAGGTCTTCCTTGTCTTTCTGGTAGCGGATGATAAACCCGTAATCCCAGCAGTGCTCGGCAATCCACTTGCCTTCCTTTGTGTTGGCGAAAGCACTGGTGAACTTCTTTCCGATACCTGATTTATTGATGACGTCTATGCCAAGACCCGTCTGATGATCCGAGGACCCCGGATATGCGACAACGCCGTCATCCTTGCCGTTGTTCTTTTTGAGGCGGTTATAGTACATCGTATTCTGCGTCCTGTAGCTCCGGTAGCCGGAATGCGCATACAGATAGATGCCATCCTCTTTCGCCGCGTCAAACAGCGTGGTCAGCGCATCGGAGGCTGCCTGCCGCATCTGAATCGGGTCCGAGCTGATCTTCCTGACCGTCAGTTTCACCAGATCCTGCGGAATGTAGTCCGAGTCAAGCAGATGGTCTTTGTTGGCCAGCACAATATATTCACTGCTCTTCAGCAGTTCGTATGGAATCGGGTAATTCCACACTTTCTCGATATACAGCTGTGCTTCCTCCGCGTTTTCCATTGTCGCCAGATCCAGCTTCTCCGCTCTGACCGTCATCACTGATAATAGCAGCAACAGCTCTATCAGAACGCTCACCATCAGGCGTTTCCTGTTCAACATTCGTCTCCTCCAGTTCAAGATATTGAATACGATCCCGCCGCTTCATAACGATATATTCCTCAAAGGTTATATCGCCGTACGCCTGCATTTCCTTTGCGGCCTCAACACCCACATAGCGCACATGCCACGGTTCATAGATATATCCGGTAATCCGCCCCTTGTCCTTTGGATACCGGATGATAAAGCCGTAATCCCAGCAGTGCTCAGCCACCCAGATTCCCTCAGGTGACTCCCCTATTGCCTCAACCAGGCCCTTGTCAAGCATGGACTGTCCTTTAAAGTCCATGGCCAGACCTGTCTGATGCTCTGAGTATCCGGGTTTTGCCACGCTTGAAATCCGTGAATCTCCCCTGTCACGCCGGTCATAGATCGCCTTCTGCGTCGAATAGCTCCTGTATCCGCTGTGGGCATACAGCTTAATGCCATCTTGAAGCGCTGCATCGAACATGGTTTCAAGCGCCGCAGCCGCATCCGGCCGCATATAGATATTCTCCGACACCTTGTCCGATGAGGGATCCACATTGGGTTTCACAAGCATGAGCGGCACCGAGGGCGCCCTGTTCTGCTTGTTCACAAGAATCAGCGTATCCGTTGGATCCTGATGCGGCATAATAAAGCTCCAGGACTCAAACACCAGAGCCAGTCCAAGGACCACACCAGCCAATGATTGAAGCATATCGTCAAGCCTTTCTGTTCCGCAGCTATCCCATCTG
>JAFSZW010000378.1 GCA_017458865.1 Clostridia bacterium | reverse complement strand
GCCTCTTTTTTTGCTCTTTGTATAGGCTCGTCTGATTTCAGCACTTCGCTGGACAAGAGAACGCTGACCGGGAAGAGGGGCTTGCTGAGCCTCTGTGCCCGAATATCATTGTACTTTGTGCAAAGCGGTACGTCGTTTACGCGGGATAAATAATCCAGCATTGCAAGGAGATACAGCGCCTCTGGATACCACTTTTTATCGTACAGCTTTCGGATCTCATCTTTCTCCAGCGTATCAATGATAAAATCCAGGTCGCCCATGTCCTTCACACGATGGCATGTATTGCTCTTGAAGGTTTCAAAGGCGCTCCTGTATTCTGTTTTTGCGGATTCAAGAATCTCCTCAATCGTCACACCCAGGACTTTCGCCAGCCGATAAAGGGTCCCCGCGGAGCACTTTTCAAGTTCTGTTTTCCCACTGCAAATATCATTGATCGTAGCCTGCGGGACGCCGCTTTCCCTGCTGAGACGATACTTCGTCATGTTTTGTTTTTCAAGCTGCTCGTTGATCAGCATGGTAAACCCCTCCCTTCCCGTTTTCTCTATTATAACGGCTGACCGAAGCAAGATCAAGGTCCCGCTTTTCCAAAGGTGCGTCCCATCGATTCTCACGGCGGTGCTCCGGTATCACATCTGCGCTGCGAGAAGGCTTTTCCCTCATTTTTACTGATCCAAAATGCCGAAAGCGCGTGCATGCCTGATGCTTCTCCATACAAAAGCGCCTGTCGGATCTCTTTTGAGATCCGGCAGGCGTTTTTTATGCTGACAGAATGAACATCTGTGGGCAGGATAAGCGGGGTTCAGGCCTTGTCCTGAGACAGGAGACATCTGTCACGGAACAGGGCCTCAAAGCTCCTGTCGTGCAGTTTCTCCCCTTCCGGGGTAAAGAAGCAGGCCGGAACACCAGGAACCTTAAAGCGATGGTTCGCAACACATTCCTCACAGTTGCCATGCCGCGGACAGTTGCGCGTGCAGGGGCAGTCTTCTCGCATATGGATCACCAGTCCTTTACGCTGCCGTCAAAGGCACGCTTGGCGGCATTGCTTCCACGCTCGTTCGGCGGGTAGAGTTCGGTTGCATTTTCGACGAGTTCCACACCGATGCCCGGTGCCTCGGGGATAACCATGCAGCCGTCCACAAAGCGGAGCGGTTCCTTGACCATGGCATCCTCGGAACCGTTCAGGCAGAATCCCGGGAGTTCCTGGATGCCCAGGTTGGGAATGCTGGCACAGATCTGCAGACAGGCAGCCGTTGATACCGGGCCGAGCGGATTGTGCGGGATCACCAGCACATCGTTTGCCTCGGCAGCGGCACAGATCTTCTTGCTGGTCGTGATGCCGCCAACCGCGCACACATCCGGCCTGATGTACTGTGCTGCATCGCGGCGCATCAGCATCTCAAATTCACGCAGATTGGTGAAGCGCTCGCCCGTCGCAATGGGCACCGGGATCTTGCGTGCGATTTCAGCCATGGAGTCAATGTTATCCGGCGTCATGGGATCCTCAAGGACCATGGGGCGGTACCTCGCTACCTCAGTGCCAAAGGCAATAGCCTCGGACTTCGTCATGCCGCGATGCGCCTCAAGAACAAAATCGAAGTGGGGGCCGACCGCCTCGCGCATTACGCGCACTTTCTCGAGCTCGTCCTCGACACGGCCGGAATAGAACTCGTCTCTGCCCTCGTTCGCCGTGCGAACGGGACCGTTAACGAAAATCTTGGCTGCAGTGAATCCCTGATCCTGGAGCTTTTTGTAGCCGTCCGCCAGGAGCGCCAGATCATTCTCTTTCTGCATGACAGAGGCATAGACACGGATCTTGTCGCGGGTCTTGCCGCCGAGGAGCTCATACACCGGCACGCCCAGTGCCTTGCCCTTGATATCCCAGAGGGCGATGTCAATGGCGGAAATCGCGCTCATGATGACGCTGCCGCGGAAATAGACGGAACGGTAGAAGTTCTGGTTGAAGTCCTCAATGCGGAAGGGGTCCTTGCCAATCAGGTAATCCCTGAACTTCATAATGGCAGCGGCTGTGGCATCCAGATACCCCCAGTTGCCTGCCTCGCCCAGTCCAACGATTCCTGCGTCAGTATAGATGTGGCAGAACAGGTAATGCTTGGCATAAACCAGCTTCAGGTCTGTAAT
>JAFSZW010000377.1 GCA_017458865.1 Clostridia bacterium | reverse complement strand
TCGATGACGCTGGGCTCGAAATACTGAAATGCCGCCATTCTTATTCCTGTCCGTCCTCAGCAGGCGCCTCAGTTGCAGCCTCTTCGGACTCACCGGCAGGTGCCTCTGCCTCAGCAGGTGCTGCCTCCGCGGTCTCCTCTGCAGTCTCCTCGGCAGGTGCCTCTTCTGCGTTCTCCTCAGCAGGTACCTCTTTGAGAGCCGGATCATCAGGCGCCACGAAAGTAATCTCGTTGTTCTCCTTCAGCATCGCAAACAGGTTATCAAGCAGCACCGTATTACGGATGCTCTCCCGCTGATCATCTGTCAGATGCAGCAGGGCATCCTCAAAGCGGGTATCGCCCAGGATCTCACGCTGTTTGGCAAAGTAGGCATCCATGTCCTCTTCACTGACCGTGATCCCCTCTGCATCAATGATGGCGCGTTCGAGGGCATACGTGATAATCTCTCTGCTTGACGGGTCAAAGAGCTGCTTAAGGAAACTCTCTCTGGTAAGTCCATTCGCCTTAAGGAGCTCGAAGAAATCTATCCCGCTCTTGGCATACTCATCAGCCTGTGCCTGCATTGACATTTCGGCACGGTTCTGGACCTCAACCGGAGAAGGATCGACCTGCGACTTTTTGAAAACCGCCGTCAGAATACGAGACCTGAGCTGCTCCTCATCACTTTCGGCAACCTGATCCTCAATCTTCTTGCGGATATCAGCGCGATATTCCTCAACGGTATCAAATTCGCTGACATCCTGAACGAAATCGTCATCCAATACCGGGAAGATCTCCTCGGTAATCTTGTTCAGAACCACATGGAATGTGGCTTCCTTGCCCCTCAGGTCCTCAATCCTGAAATTGTCGGGAAGATGAACCTGGCAGTCACGTTCCTCGCCCACAGTCATACCGACAATCTGGGAATTGAGTTCAGCGTACGGATAGTTTCCGCTAAGCTTGAACGTCGCGCTCTTGCTCGTGCCGCCCTCAAAAGGCTCACCATCAACCGTTCCCTCATAATCGACTGTCACAAGATCATTCTTGTTGCAGGGTCTGTCGGTCACTTCAGTGCGGGAAACCTGCTTACGGAGTTCGCTGGCGATCGTCTGATCGACCATCTCGTCCGTCACCTCAGTCTTCGGCGCCACAACCTTAAGGCCCTTGTACTCGCCAAGCTCAACCTGCGTGTTGATATAGCATTCGCAGTTGAACACAACGGGCTGATCCTTCTCATATGCATCCACAGTCAACTGCGCTTCAGAAAGCGGCGTGACACCGGCTTCCTTAGCCACATCCTGCCACTTGCCCTTGACGGAATCATAGCACGCCTGCTGGACGACTGCATCCTCGCCATAAATCTGCGTTACGATCTTGAGCGGCGCATGACCTGGACGGAAACCGGGAACACGGACTGAACGGGCTACGCCCTTCATCCACGTCTGGAACTCAGCGAAGTCATACGTATAGGTGATACGGAAAACGCAACCTGATTTCTTTTCGGTTGTAATTTGCATGAGACTTTTCCTCCTCGTTAATTACATGCGGCGAAAACGTCCCAAGCTGTTTTATCATTTCAAACACTTTGAGGCCGTCCATCTCCTGTTCTGCTTTATCAGCAGCATTCCAAGAGCGCCACTCTATATTATATCAAATACCAGCCTGCATTGCAAGCTGTAGACACCCAAAAACAGGTTTCCTGACACGATTTTGAAGGATTATTTTTTCAATCCTGTCAATAGATCAGTTTACCGTGAATCCCGCTTCGCGCAGACTCTGAATCACCCGGCTCGCATGCTCCCTGTCCTGTGTTTCCATCGTGATCTCAAGGATCGCATCCCGGATGTCGAGGTCGACATTCGTCCGGTCATGATGCACCGCCATGACATTGGCACCAGCAGAACCGATAATCCGGCTGACAATCTCAAGCTGTCCGGGTCTGTCCTGCAGCACAATTCTCAGCTTGCTCACACGCCCTGCGCGCAGCAGGCCCTTTTCTATGATGCGCGATATCATCGTCACATCAATGTTGCCGCCGGAAACCAGTGCAACCACATTGCCACTGCGCTCGACCTTGTGATTCAGAATAGCGGCAACCGGCGCCGCGCCGGCACCCTCCGCCACCATCTTTCCGTTTTCCATCAGGAAAAGAATTGCCTGAGCAATCTCATCATCATCCACCGTGACGATATCATCCAGGTACTGACGGCAGATAGCGTAGGTCAGTTCACCCGGCTGCTTGACGGCAATACCGTCAGCAATCGTCTTGGCGGATTGCAGCGCCACAACATGTCCCGCCTCAAACGAGGCTTTCATACCGGCCGCACCAGATGCCTGGACACCAATTACCCTGACCTGCGGATGCAGAATCTTGACCGCTGCAGCAACGCCGCTGGCCAGTCCGCCGCCCCCGATGGGCACGACAATCGTTCTGACATCCGGCAGATCGTCCATGATCTCAAGGCCAATGGTTCCCTGCCCGGCAATCACCAGCGGATCATCAAACGGATGGATAAAGGTTGCCCCCGTCTCCTCCTGAATCCGCCTTGCCTCCTGATACGCATCATCGTACACGGTCCCGTGCAGGATGACATTCGCACCGAATTCGCGCGTCGCCTTCACCTTGGACAGCGGCGCGCCGCTTGGCATGACAATGGTTGCCGGCACGCCGAAATTTCTGGCCGCCAGCGCAACGCCCTGTGCATGATTGCCTGCGCTTGATGCGATGACACCTGCAGCACGCTCATCATCGTTCAGGCTTGCAATCTTGATATACGCGCCGCGCACCTTGAAAGAACCGGTATTCTGCAGGTCCTCCGTCTTGAGATACAGCGTGCTGTTCTCATCCGAGAGTGCCCGGAACGCCACAAGACCCGTCCGCTGAATGACCCCCTTGAGGCGTTCTCTTGCCTCAAGGATCATTCCGAGATTAAACCCGTCCATACTTACCCTTCCAGTCCGCGGCTCTGACGATCCATGTCCTCGACAACGATATCATAGATCTCACCAAGCGATGCACAGTATTCAAGCACCTTCCACGGTTCATTGGTATGATAATGGATCTTGATGAGGTCCTCATCACCGACTGCCAGCAGGCAGTCGCCGTCAAAATTGTCTACGAAATAATCATAGATTTCATCCTCATCCAGATCCTCACCGTCTATCAGGAGCTGTGTATCATAACGATATTCAAGCATTGTTTATCCTCCCCGGCATTTCTGCCGAACTGTCAATTGTTCAGTCTTTTCCTCTGCGGATCATCTCGTAAATCATGATGCCCGCTGCAACAGATGCATTGAGGCTTTCCGCACCACCGCGCATCGGGAGCGCCAGGTGATGCGTTGCCGCGCCGCTTATATCAGGCGATATGCCGTTTCCCTCATTGCCGATCACCAGCACAGCCGGCGCTGCGGGACACGCGGCATAAAAATCCGCTCCACCCAGTTCCGTTGCGATAATGGCATATCCATCGTCCCGGTACTGCATGAGTGTTCCCGACAGATCCGAAACAGACTTTATCTTAAGATGAAACACAGAGCCCATGGTCGCAGCCAGCGTTTTGGACCCGTAAAGGTCTGCACAGCCTGGCCCCAGGAGCACTCCGGAAAAACCGGCCGCATCCGCCGTCCTGATGATCGTCCCAACGTTGCCTGGATTCTGGACGGCGTCCATTGCCAGGATATATGGTCCCCGAGGCAGTTCCACCTCCGAGTTTATCCTGCAGGTGCATACAATGCCCTGAGGCGTTCTGGTCTCACACAGGCTTTCCATTACCGCCTCGCTGACTGCTGTCACCTCAATGTCCGCCTGGGACGCCGCCACAGCAATCTCATGAATCCGGTCCGTCGTCCGGCTGATATACAAAGCCTGGCATACACCCGCTGCGACAGCTTCCTCCGCCATCCGCGGGCCCTCAATCAGATACAGCCCGCGCTCATGCCGTTCTCT
>JAFSZW010000376.1 GCA_017458865.1 Clostridia bacterium | reverse complement strand
TCGGCAGCGGAGACGTTTCCATTGACATTCTGGACATGGACCGCTGCCCCGTGGCCTCCATGAACAGCAGAGAAGGCATTGTTCATATCAGGGATGCTCATCTCTGGGAGCCATGGCCGGGCACACCGTATCTCTATACTGCGCGCATTCACTTTGGTGAGGACTGCTATGAGCAGATCTTCGGCATCCGCGAGGTCCGCATAGACGGCACCCGGTTCCTGATCAACGGAAAGCCATTCCATTTCCATGGCCCCTGCAAGCATGAGGACAGTCCGTTCCACGGCCGCGGTCTGGATCAATGCCTCAACATGACAGATATCAATCTGTACCACTGGCTGGGCGCCAATTGCTTCAGGACCAGCCATTACCCGTATGCCGAGGAAATGTACGCACTTTGCGACCGCGAGGGCATCGTGATCATAGACGAAACACCTGCTGTCGGCATGTGGGCAGATGAGCATTACGGCTGGGATCTGGCACCGTACCATGCAGAAGTGCTGAAAGCCCTCATTGACCGGGACAAAAACCATCCCTGCGTCGTTGTCTGGAGCCTTGGCAACGAGCCCAACACTGACGTCTATCCTGACAAGGCCTATGATTACTGGTGGCCGCTGTATGAACTGGCACACAGGCATGATCCTCAGAACCGTCCGGTTACCCTGGTCGGCTGCCAGAATATCTATGAGCGCGATAAAATCATTCCTGCCATGGATATCGTCTTTTTCAACCGCTACTATGGCTGGTACAATCTTTCCGGCGATCTCGAAACCGCCCGCTATGCCTTCCGGATGGAGCTTGACTGGTGGGCCGATAAAGGCAAGCCCATGGTTCTCTCAGAATATGGTGCTGACACTATTGCCGGCCTCCATTCTGCCTCGCCGGACATGTTCTCCGAGGAATTCCAGGTCGAGTACTATAAGACGATAAACGCCTGCCTTGACGAGCGCCCCTTCATCGTCGGCGAAATGCCCTGGAACTTCGCCGACTTCAGCACCTGTCAGGGACCCATGCGCGTTGGCGGCAACCGGAAAGGCCTCTTCACCCGTGACCGCCGTCCGAAGATGGCTGCCCATTACTTCCGCGAGCGCTGGCAGAAAATGGCAGAGAGTGAGCGGTAATCACCCCCTTTCTCTATCGAATAATCCTCGTTTCCATCCAAATAATGTTCTTTGGCAGCAGCCTTGGCATCAGATGAGACAAGCCATTGTCTCATCTGATTTTTTACATAAAACGTTCACATGCCATGAAGAGTCGGCTATGGATGGGCTTCTGTGTTTACAAATACTCATGGAATCCTTATAATTCCGTGCATGGAGGTTTTGCGCACATGAGCTATCTGGCTAAAACGACCTCAAAAGGGCATGACTACTATAAGGTAATAGAAAGCTACCGTGAAGACGGGAAAGTCAGGCACCGGACGGTATACAACATCGGCCGTCTCTCCGATCTGTACGCTCTCCTGCCCGAAAACATAAAGGCAGGAAGACCGGATGAGACCGAGGCTGAGCCGCCAAAAAGTCCCGATCTGTCGGTCCAGCTCGATCCGGTACAATATCGCGAGCATGGTCCCGGCTTCCTGCTCTATTCTGTTGCTGAGTGGCTTGGTATCCTGCCATTGATGGCGTCCATATTCCCGGCAGATACCGCAAATGCAGTTGAACGTCCACTGGCGCTTTTGCTCTTTGCCATCCATTATGTGAGTCAATCCGGCAGCACGTCTGCATTCTCCAACTGGTTCCGGAGAACTTCTCTTCCCGATTGTCTGCACCTCGATCCTGAAGTCTTTACCGCTCAACACATCCAGGAGCAGATGGACGGTATTTCCGATGAGCATATCATCGCATTCGAAAAAGCTGTATTTACAAGAGTTCTGGAGCTGTTCCCTGAAGTCAAAGAAGAATTGGCGCCTGGAAAATCGAACCAGGGTGCGTCAATAGGCGTTCAGGATCCATATGCCGTGACGCCAGATTCATTAGCTCCACAGCACTCCGGCAAACTCCCGGATGAAAAGAAGAACGCATTGATGAAGACAGCCGGTCCCCAACCTGCTGCGTCCCCCTCCATTGAGGCAGAAACCAATGGCATCATCATGGGAAAACCAGAAGGTACTCCCGCTACGGGGACTCTTGCGGGGATCCCGTATCAGGTGAATGACGCCGAAATTCAGCAGACAATTGGTCAATTCTATGGCAAACATTGCGTGACAAGTCATGAGGCACAGGCAACGGAGCAAAGCTCATCTGTATACCGGGACCTGAAATCCATTGAGAACATCTTTCGTGGCATAAAGGGCACATCGCATTTCCCGGTATGGCAAACCTGTACTTGGACCGATCTAAAGATCAGGGTACATGGCATGATCTGCCATCTTGGAATAACGCTATGCAGCATTGCTGTCTACATGCTCAAGCGTGACCAGAACCTCACAATCTCCTGCCACGGACTGATCCGTACCCTTGCGAACATCCAGGAATCCGTTGTCTCTCTCTCGATAAACGGACAAAAAGTCAAGCCGCCAATACAGCTGTCTGAACCGGACAAAGAGACGCAGGAAACCTGGGAAAAGGTACTGGCAATCATCAGCTACATGAAAGCGCACCCGTTGTCAGCAGGATAACAGAGCTGTGTGTCCATGCAAACAGTTCAAAATCTTATCCAGGTCTTCACCATTCTCAGTCGCACGCTCTGTGTAGACCACATACAATGCGCCGACAATATACGCCATTTCCCCTGTTCAATAATTCCATCCACTCTGTTATTCTGTTACCACGCGCCAGACAGCCGCATCATGGGCATCCAGCTCAGCAGTCAGCGGAAGGGACGCGTTTTTCTTCGTCCACAGTTCCGTCGCCCTGACAGGTTTCACATCAATGCATGCCGGATCGATCCGGACAGTCCGGGGACGGTCCGTCAGGTTAAACGCAGCGAGGTAGCAGCCGCCGTCCTTCCTCGGCGCGATCCATACACACTCGTCATCTGTCCGGTAGACAGGATGGGCCGAAAAGGTCGTCGTTTCGATCTCCAGTACGTCCCTGTTTGTAAGTAGGGCAAGCGTGAATGCGTCGTTCCTGGTAAGATCGCCGCCCATCATCAGGGGAGAACGCATCATGCACCACAGCGTCATCATGGTCCGCTGCTCGGCCTGAGTGAAATTGGTCCAGGCGCCCCGGGGCGGATTCTCGTAGCACAGTCTCAGTGCGCCTACAGGCAGCATGTCCGCATCCGGCCAGTGACCCGGACCAGCGTGCACGCACCACTTTTCCGCCCGCTCAAACATGCCGAGGAGCAGCGCCCAGTCGTCCCAGAAATCGTCCGTAATGCGCCACATGTTGGCATACTGCTTAAGGTGTTCAGCGCGGTCCAGCGGCGCAGGCCCAGGGGAGAGGCTGAGCACGATATCCCGTCCACAGTTGCGGCACGCGTCCGATATCAGTTCAATTTCCCCCTTGCACCTTGGATACTCCCGCGCAATGTCATCGCACTTTACGTAATCAACACCCCACTCCGCATAGAGGCGGAACAGCTGATTGTAGTACTCCGTCGCAGCCGGATGGTCCGCCCGCAGCCCGTACATGTCCGGATTCCACTGACAGATGTCATTGGGATTGGCTGCCTCATCACACCGGTAGCTGCTGCCATAGATCGGCAGATGCCTGTGAGCAGCCATTCTGGGCAGGCCGCGCATGATATGAATGCCGAACTTGAGTCCAAGTGAATGGATATAATCTGAAAGCGGCCTGAATCCCTTCCCGCCAGCTGCGCTCGGAAAACGGTTCACAGCCGGTTGCAGCCTGCCGTAACCATCCATTTCGAGCTCTGCAAACGGAATGTACTCATGCGTATCCGCTGTTGGCTGGTACCATTCAATGTCAATTACGACATATTCCCATCCAAATGGTTTCATCCGCTCTGCCATGTATTCCGCATTCTGCCGGACAATGGCCTCCGTCACGCTGGCGCCATAGCAGTCCCAGCTGTTCCATCCCATCGGTGGTACAGGTGCGCGCATATTCCATTCCTTTCTGAGCAGCTTTCCTGCTCCGTTCATCAATGTGTTCCAATCACCGGTCCGGTTGTCCAATCCTGGCATTGTCAGGACAGGGTTCTGACAACCACTGCTGACCGGATTTGCAAAGATCCATATGTCACTTTCCCATGCCGGTCCAGCAGCAGGGCTATCAGGGATTGCAGGTTCCGCATGGCTGGTAGCCGGCCTCAATTGCCTCCTCGCGGGTTTCAAAGCGAATCCGGTTCTTTTCGCTCATCTTCGTTGCACCCTCGCAGATCGGCAGATGGAATCTGAGGGATTTGACATTTCCCACGTAATACTCTGACTCCGGACGGGTAACCGGTTCAGACTGGAGGAAAGCTGCCCATGACAGCGTGTATGCGCTCCCAGGATCCTCCAGTGTCCGTTCGCTCTGAACAGTAACAGATGTCCCGTCGCTGGTCAGATGAATGGTCCCGTGCAGGTCCGTTCGGTAGATTTCGGTACCAAGATCATGCAGACGCGTCAAAACGCCAATGGAAGGATGACCATAGGTATTTGCCACGCCCACCCCAATCAGCGCAATTTCCGGACGAACCGTCTCAAGGAATGCAGCTCCGCTTGAGCTGCTGCTCCCGTGATGCCCAACTTTGAGCACGGTGGATCTGAGCCTGTCCGGATACCGGTCCAGCGCCTCCTGTTCCTCCGGAATTTCCGCATCTCCGGTAAAAAGAAAGGAGGTGGTTCCATACTCTATCCGCATCAGGATGGAATTGTCATTGGTATCCCCAAACAGTTTATACGGCCCGAGAAACGAAACTTTTGCCCCGCCAAACGGCATGGTGGTCCCTGCCAGAGGCATGGTCAGCGGCAGATTTCGCTCAGCTGCCATGTCACGAAAGCGGAGAAAAACCGGATCATTGTAGTAATACAGAGGTGTGAGGATCTGATCCACACTGCAGGCCTGCAGGGCGGCCTGGAGACCTCCGACATGGTCACTGTGCGGATGGGAGGCAATTATGCAGTCAATATGCTGCAGGCCGAGCGTATTGGTCAGATAACTGTAAATCAGCTGGCTGCTCTCCGGTTTGCCGCCGTCTATCATCATTACCTTTCCGTCACAGATCAGAACGGCAGCATCGCCCTGCCCCACATCCAGAAAATGCACATCAAGATCCGCACAGGCAGCAAACTGCAGGCAGGTAAGCAGCAGGAAAATGCCCAGGAGCATCTTTCTCATCCACCGCATCATTTGTTCTCCCTCCTGCATTTCTCAAGCGATCTGTCGAAACCACGCAAAAACTGGTTACTGGTTATTACACATTTGGGGTTTACCCATACCAAATTCAAAGGAACATAAAATCATCCAACCTGTTGATACCTTCTCACCATCATGCGAGGCAGTTTCAGAATTCAGCACGGAGTTGTGGACAATGCTGACCTGCCAGGTGACGGTCTATGACACCTGAATTTCAGGTGATCTATTGAAAATTCCAATGCTGCCCGCTATAATGCCAGAGACGATATCACTGACAACAGGAAAAGGAGACCATATGGAGCACGCTTTTGCCGATCTGCGCGATCTCATTCAGGGATTTGCCGCCGCCATGAACCTTATCTCGCCCGAGGTCCAGAACCACCATCAGCAGGTTGCGTATCTGTCATACCGGATTGCGGACCAAATGCAGCTTGCCCCGGAAATACGCAGGAATATCGTCTATGGTGCTCTCCTGCACGATGTAGGATCCATCATCATGGGACCGGATACCCCGCTGCTGGAGCTTGAACGGAAACCGTTCGCCCTTGCGAAAAAGAGCGCAGAGATCCTGCATATCCTACCGCAGACGCGCCACCTTGCCTCCATTGTCGGGTTCAATGTGCTGTCCCCCGTCTCAATGCTGCGCCCAATCAGCTCAATCAGGGAGCTCAGCGAGGCCGGTCAGGTGATACGGCTTTCCGACTTTATTTCACTCCTGATCAAGCCGGACATCCCCATTCTCAACCAGGCCAACAGCATTGTGCGCGCGGTCAGACAATGCGAAAGGGATTTCAGTTCCCGGGTGATCGACGCTTTCATTGAAATCAGCAAGATGGAATCTGTCTGGATGGATCTCCTGCTGCGTCAGGACGCTTTCCTGGATTTCCTCCCTGAACACAATCCCCTTACCCTTGAACACACACAGTCCCTGACAGAGATCATGTCGCTCATCATCGACTTCAGAAGTCCCTTCACTGCCATGCACTCTGCCGGCGTCGCAGCAACAGCTGTTGAACTGGCCAGGCGGGTCGGCATGTCAGAGGAGGAGCAGGTCATGATGCGCATTGCCGGAAACCTCCATGATCTGGGCAAGCTCAAGGTCCCGAAAGCCATTCTGGAAAAGCCGGGGAAGCTAACCGATGAGGAGTTCAACGTGATCAAGGAACACGCCTACTATACAACGCTGTTCCTGAGCCGCGTGAACGGTTTTGAACAGATCGCCAAATGGGCCGGTCAGCACCATGAGAAGCTGAACGGCGGCGGATATCCGTTCCACCTCAAAGCTGAACAGCTTCCGCTCGGTTCCCGCATTCTGGCCTGTGCGGACATCTTCGCTGCCATCACCGAAGAGCGGCCATACCGCAAAAGCATGCCGCGCGAGAAAGTCACCGGCATCATGCAGGAAAATGCCGAGAAGGGCGCACTTTCACCCATCATTGTCCAGTGTCTTCTTGACAACTACGATGAGATAGACAGCGAACGGGACCGGCAGTCGCACATCGCCGGGCGGCGGTATTTCGAGTCCATCCAGGACAGCGAAAGTGCCTCGAAAAGCTGACAATACCGATTCTGATTTCAAAGCGGGATCAGCCATTGGCTGATCCCGCTTTTTTGCTGTCAAGGATAATGGGCAAATCCCGCCGCGTCAGTCAAAGATGCATGCATCCATCGGCAGTTCCAGTCCCCTTACAGACATGGACGGGGAATCCGTCAATCCTCCCACCTGTCCACATCAATGATGACCTTCATGATTTCCTCACGATGTGCATCAATGTACTGATAGGCCTCAAGATACTTTGAGAACGGGAAGTGCCTGGAGATGAGTGGTTTCAGCTGAATCTTCCCCTCATTGACCCACTGGATCGCCTGGACATAGTCCTCATGACGATACATCATGCTGGTATTGAGATCCAGCTCATGATCGTTGAGCACTGCCAGGTCCACATTTGCCCGCTGGCCAAAGACGGCCACCAGGATGATGGTGCTGCCCTTTCTGGCACTGGCAATCGCCTGGCCCATGGAGATGTCGTTGCCGGCACAGTCATAGATCACATCAGCCCGGTCGGGTCCGAAATGTTCAAGCATGGCCTGCTCAAAGTCCACATCCCGCGTGTTGACGGCTGCATCCACGCCAAGACGTCTGGCGATGTCAAGGCGCAGATCGGAGACATCCGTGATCATGACCTTCTTCGCACCGGCCGCGCGGCAGGACTGCGCCAGCAGAATCCCTATGGGACCTGCACCCAGAATGACCACGCTCGCGCCGTCAATGTCCGGGAAGCGCTTCGCCGCATGCACGGTAACCGCGAGCGGTTCAATCATGGCGCCCTCATCATAGCTGAGACTCTCCGGAATCGGCGTAATCCTGGCATGATCCGCCAGGAAATACTCACTGGCCAGGCCGGTATCCTGGAATCCCATAACCTTCAGCTTTTCGCAAAGATTATACTTTCCATGACGGCAGGGATAGCATTCGCCGCACACGATCTGCGGCTCTACCGTAACCTTCTGCCCGACGCTGAGACCGGTTACACCCTCGCCAAGGGAAACCACCTCAGCAGAGAGTTCGTGTCCCTGCGTTACGGGATAGGAGGTGAACGGATGCGTTCCATGATAAACATGGATATCGCTGCCGCATACGCCTATCCGGTGAATCCGGAGCAGCACTTTCCCGGGCTCCACTGCCGGAACCGGTACGCTTTTGAATTCTATCTTTTTCGGTTCTGTCATGACCTGTTGCCACATCATAGTTTCCTCCCTGTGCTCACGATCACTGGCTGCCGCGCGGATTCCCATCAGGCCGGGGCAGCATCCTGGTTTCCTATTGGCCGGATGTGCGGTACCGGCAGGATTGGGTCAGGTACCGCACTACAGGCTCACACCGTGTCTGGCATGCCCCAACACGGCATTTTGCGGAATCAGTCGAGATAGCCCTCGCGCGCCTTTATGCCAAAGCGCTTTTCGAGGAGATGCATCGCCTCATCCGAAATGGTGTTTTTCAGCGGCAGATGCGCAATCTTGAGATAGATTTCAGCTGCTTTCTCCGCCGTTTCAATCAGGCCGAACGTCTCATCCAGGTCTTTGCCTGCACCGTAGATGCCGTGCTGAGACCAGACCACCAGACGGGCGGTCAGCATCTTTTCGGCGGTCGCCTCGCCGATCTCGTTCGTGCCGCAGAGCATCCACGGCAGGACATTGACGCCCTCCGGGAAGACCACGATGCACTCTGTGCACATCTGCCAGAGCGTCCGGGTAAATGCACGTTCGTCAAGATCATGCACATAGGTCATGGCCAGCAGATTGGCCGGATGGCAGTGCATGACGACGCGGTTTTCCGGATTGACGCTGAGACGGGCCACATGGCTCATCATGTGAGCCGGGAACTCGCTTGTAAACTGGCCGCCGTCGGTAAATCCCCAGAGCAGCTCAGCCTGTT
>JAFSZW010000375.1 GCA_017458865.1 Clostridia bacterium | reverse complement strand
GCTATACTTTTTCCGGCACTCGGTCCGGGCGTCTGTATAAGACGAATAGTGGCATAACGGTAAACGCTGACATTAATGGCAGTGCAAACATTGGACGTAAGGCTTTCCCCGATCTCTTTACAGTCTCCAACTGTGACATTTTGTCACCACCGGTTGTTTTTCGGCATCCCGATCATGGATTAATGAAGACCACTACACTATAGCCTCTTTGAGTGTAACGGCTATGTGAGATAGCCTGTATGGGAAACCATACGAAGAGTGCCTACCCTTTTGGCACCCGCCTCATTGAATGGATCTCCTGATAGGTCACCGCACAGTACCCCGGATAAACGATCTGATTGGCCGTATAGCGAACAGGTACGCCGTCCGCCCCAATGCAAATCTCTCCGCTGACCGTCTCAGCATCCATTGCCGCCCGTGTGATATTCTCATACCAGCTCCCATCAAGGGACGGGTAGAGATCACTGATGCGGCTTCCCACGAGAACCCTGGCCGACTGACCTGTGATCTCCTCGTACTTGCGGTTAACATAGACGACGACTGCCTCGCGCCCGCCGTTATCTGTCATATCCAGATGGAAGACGCTGTAGGCAACCGGCAGCTCATCAAACAGATGAAAGATCTCGGCGCCGCGGGAAATCATGGTTTCGCTTGTCTGCTCGCTGTCATGGTCAGCCAGCTGGCGAACCTCCGCCTTCTTGGCCTGCTCATCAAGATCGAGGAATTCAGAGAACAGCACGAAACCGACTGAAAGGTACAGCGTGACCGGTATTCCCTCAACAGACTGAACCGAGCGGGCGGCCGCCTTGATTTCATCCCTCAGGGCAAACGCATCTTCCCGGCTCTGCACCTGATGCAGGACTACGAATTTCTGGCCAGCATAACGTCCAACCGCACACGTGCGGCCAAACGCTTTTTTAAGTGCCCGGCCAAGCTCAGTCATCACCCTGTCGCCAAAGTCAAATCCGTACTGCTCATTGAAGGCGTAGAAATCGTCAATGGCAAGATGGAAGCGGGCAAAATCGACACCTCTCAGATAGAATTCATCCCGGAACACGGATGCCTCCTCAGAAATGCCCCTCGAATTGAGCAGTCCGGTCAGCATATCCCTGCGGTTGGTTTCCGTTCCCCGGCGGTCATTCACCGTCAGCAGTTTCCGGTCAATGAAATAGCCCATGAGGCCGGCAATCTCCCCGTTTTCATCGTAAAGCGGCGTTTTACTGGCAAGGATTTCCTTGTTTTCTCCCTCGCTCAGGCAAAAACCGGGAATATTGTGCGTTGTCGCGCCCTCATGAATCACCAGCATCTCATCGTTCATGAACTGGTCAGGGTGGATGTGCCAGTTAAGGTCCTCATCGCTCTTCCCGACAATGTCATCAACAGATGTGAACCCGTAGTAATTCAGGAATGCCCTGCTGGCTCCCAGGAAACGGCGTTCCCTGTCCTTCCAGAATATCCGCAGCAGATCTGACTGGATGAGGTTCTGCCACATGCGTTCATCAGAAAAACCGCTCGCCTGGTTTCTGTCCCTGGCCTTGCTGAAATCCATCAGTGCCTCATGGACATTGGCGATCAGGACAAGATACCGGCCGTCATCGACACGCAGACCGATATAGGCCTTCCAGGCATATTGTCCGTGCCGGATGCTGGTTCTCAGAATACACTTTGTGTATGCTCTCCCCTGGTCTATCTGCCGGATGGCATCGCCCAGATCCGCAAACGCCAGATAGGCTTCCCTGTCCTCAGGGTAGATGTACTTGTCTGCATACTCCAGTGCCAGTTTCCGAATGCCCTTATCCCCGGAAACCAGGTTCTCCCGTGTCGTTACGTACAACGGCATGATACTGTCCGTCTGCACATCAATGAGTGTAATCCGTTCAAACAGCGTACAGATCTCCCTCAATGACTCTTCGAGATGACTGATGCTGGTGGCATTGGCCGACTTTGACAGATTGCTCATGCGAATGAGCACGCTGTACATATCCTGCGTCCTGGCAATGCACTTTGCCTGGATCTCGTAATAATCATCATGTGAGGTGAAGTACATTCTGCCCTCTTCGCCCGAACGCGTTGAATCGAGGAGATTCCTCATCTTATCCGATAAAAAGCTGTATGGAATCGGTTCCCTCAGGATATCCTGCGAAAAGACATTGGCAAATGTTCCGGTTCCCTGTACGGTCGCCTCAAAAGCCGAGTTGTAAAACAGCACAGAGAAGGCGTTCTTTTTCATTTCGACCAGGGCGAGCGGAATGCTGTTCAGCTGTCTGGCCGTCCTGATTGCATCCCGTTCAGGCCTGCTCATGAACGGCACGGAACTCAGCAGGTTGATCCTGCCGATATCATCATAGTACTTCCTGTCGTGCGGCAGCTCGATCCCAATGCCCTCTTCCCGAAGATGGGCCATCACCTCATCATACGGCATGGGCCTGCCGAAGTAATACCCCTGGACTTTTTCGCAGCCGATGTTCCTCAGATACCGGAACTGTTCCTCATTTTCAACGCCCTCCGACAGCGTATGGATATCAATGTTCTTGGCCATCTCAATGACAGATGCTGCAATCCGCTGCGATCGCTGATTGAACGGGCGCAGGAAACACATATCGAGCTTGAGTTCATCGAATGAGAATTCCTTGAGAATATTGAGGGATGAGTAGGCACTGCCAAAGTCATCCATCCAGATCTGGTAACCAGCCGATCTGAATTGGTTCACAACATCCAGCATCATGTCCTTTTCCTCGGCCATGACGCTTTCCGTGATCTCAAAGTAGATGTAGTCGTGAGGCAGATGGAACTCGCTGACGATGTTATCGACCTCGGTAAAGATATCGCACAGGCGGAAATCGAGCCTTGACAGGTTTACCGAAACAGGCACGGGAATGTCCCTGTTTGTAATGGAACTGCGGATCCTGGCACACGCCTGCCTCAGGATAAAGAGATCCAGCCAGTGAATTGCACTGATGCGCTCCAGCACGGGGATAAACTCATCCGGATAAATCATGCCGATTTCCGGATCAATCCATCTGGCCAGCGCCTCGAAGCTGCAAAGCTGACGAGACATTGTCCTGATTACAGGCTGATAATACGCTTTGATGTAATGGGCATCCATGGCATTCTGAATGTTGGCAATGATGTAATCATCCAAACTTCTGCTCATTGCAGCATCCTCCAGTCTGTACATTTCAAAGGCATCTTTTAAAAAGGTATTCTTTTCCCCCCGCGTCCTTTTTGACGCATCCCCTCAGTTTCGCTATTCTCCGCCTGTCAGGCCGCCGGTTCTCCTCCCTGTCATCTAAAAAACGCATGTCACGCCATCCCGCACACCAGGCCATTCCCCGTGAACAGGGCTGTCCGGCATCCTGCAACCATTATCTGTCGCGTCCTGGATGCCGCCGACATGTAGTGCCTCAGCCGGGTGCCGATGTGCTCAGAAGGCACTCTCACAGATCAGGTCGCCGGTTTCAGTATTGAACGTAAAGAACTGGATACCCGGTGAATCTGTCCCGGCCTCCGCGGTCAACTCAGTGCCATCCCCTGCCGTGATGCTGAGTGAACCCGCCTCATCCGTTGCGCTGTAGCGGAGATGTCCAAAGGAAAAGTCGTACTCAAAGTCAGACTCGCCCCTGCACTCAAGCTTCGCATGATTCTGCCTGTCCAGGACAAAAAGATAGGGTACATGGTCCTCTGCCGCCCAGTCAAGCTCTTCCAATGGGAAAATGCCATCTGCCCATTTGGTATAGGCATCTGACTCAAACACATGCTCACGCCCGATGTTCTGCAGGAGCGTCAGGGCGGTTTCTTTGCCGTAAAGCGACGTGTCCGGACTGATGAGACAGGCAACACTGTAATCCTCATCGTGGAGGAGCATGAGGGCGCTGTTCACATCGGACTGCATGGCCAGATAGCCGTTCTTGAGTTCCAGGTATGCATCATATTCAGCATGCCATTTGGCATATTGCTCATCATTCCGATGATCCGGCAGATCATAGTGTCTGCGGATATAGTCGCCGATATAATCCGTCACTTTTCGCGCACCGGACGGGTTCAGATGCGAATCACCGTCAAAGAGGTCTACCTGGTAATCAACCACCTGATCCAGGCTCACGAAATTGATGTAATTGATGCCGTACTCATCGGCAATACTCTGAACCGTATTGGCAGCAACCTGCTGGAAATCATGTGCCGGGTACGGCAGATTGACAAGCAGGATGTCGATCCCCTCTGCCTGACAATCCTGGATGATATTGCGCAGATAGGTAAAACCATATCCGCTCTCCTCAACCATGTCATCCGTAATCTCATACTCAATGGACGGAACCACATTTATGGCGACGTGAGCCCCTTTCGTCTGGCTGTAAGTCGGGGAAATGTCCGTCATTGTCAGTTCGCTCCAGCGGGAGTGATACTTGCCCAGTGTAAACAGGTATTCCCATCGCATGTCCTTGATGACATTGCCGTCAAAATCCTCGACATACGGCAGGTCCATCAGGTCGAGAACCGCATTGATCTTTGTCCTGCTGATCGGATAGACGTCAAAGGTGGTATGCACATTGCTCGTGTGACCGGATACCTTATCCTTCATGTCAATATCATTGACATCCATGATCAGCAGTTTGGGTTTCGCGTAATCAAATGCCAGTTTCATGGACCAGTAGCTGACCGGCACCGTGTTTCCATTGCCGCCCAGATTATAGGCTGTTATGCCATAATTGCGCCAGAGATCAAACGGGAAGATATCGTTGACCACATGGCTGTTTCCCATGAAGATGACATCATACTCCTGTGCCGTTTCAAGATATGGTTTGAATCGCTCCATACTCTCTTTCCGGACAAACAGCCGCGTCAGGCCCATCAGGGTCAGCACAAGCACGACCAGAAAACCCAGTACCCGAAAAGCAGTAAATCCTTTCGCTCTTTTCATCTAACACTCCGAAAGCAGAAATTCAGGTAAATCGGTCGGCAACCGGATCAGAAGTTCAGATAGATAAACGACGCCTCATTGAATCCGGAGCCCCAGATGCCAAAGACCAGTACGGCACAGATGCCAAGCAAAAGCAAAAGCCAGCGCACCGGAAACGGCTTGTCGGTCAGCCGGTCGCGAATCACTATGCCCCGTTCCCCGCAAAGGGATGCGGCAAGCAGCAGTGCACAGGAAACGGCCAGGACGAGCCTGTCCGGTCCGGCAAGTGACATGTCATTCAGTGCAGACATCGTCAGTTCGCCCGGGCGGTAGTCAGTGAGAATGGTGAGCAGCATGCGAACGGCTGCGCCGCCCGTTGCACACCGGTCAAAAAGCCAGCCAATATTGACGATAATGAAGGTCCGGAGCACACGCAGAATGGTAAAGCCTGCGCCCTTTGGCAGCGGATGTTCCCTGTAAAACGGTTCAAGCAGTGCGGAAACCGCAAGGATGACACCGTTATAAAGGCCCCAGAGAATGTAGTTGGACGTCGCGCCGTGCCACAGACCAACCAGGAAGAAGACAAGCAGGTTGCCAAGCGCTGCCGGCAGCGTTCTTGCCAGTGTCGCGTTCCGCTTTCCGACCGCCTTGCTGAGCCTGGTGACAGGTCCCCAGAGTGCGAATGGATAGAACACGTAATCGCGCATCCAGCTGCCCAGCGTAATATGCCACCGCCGCCAGAAATCACCAAGCGATACAGCAAAGTACGGACGACGGAAGTTCTGAGTCAGATTAACGCCCAGCCATTCTGCAATGCCGATAACCAGGTCGATGCCGCCGGAAAAGTCGCAGTACTGCTGGATGGCATAAAGCAGCAGTGCCAGCGCGGACAGTCCTGCGCCATACGTCCCGCCGGGTGCATCAAATACTGTCGCAATGAACGGCAGTGTCCGGTCCGCAATGACCATCTTCTTGATCAGACCCCACAGCACCAGGTAAAAGCCGCGCACAAAGCGGTCAAGCGTCAGATCCTCCGGTGACTGCAGCTGCGGCGCCACATCCTGATAGCGGCTTATGGGACCCTGAATC
>JAFSZW010000374.1 GCA_017458865.1 Clostridia bacterium | reverse complement strand
TGCCGTCTGCCGTGGTGTGGCCCTTGACGGCGAGGATGTTGTTGACTGCGTCGTGCGCGTCATTGGCGGCGGTCAGATAGTAGGTGCCGTCCTCCAGGATGAAGACGCCGGTATTGAACGTATCATAGGAGGTCAGATAGTACTCGGGCACGGATACGGATACCGTTTCGCTGGCACCCGGCTCAAGCATCTGGGTTTTGGCATAGCCCACCAGCTCGACGGACGCCTTTTCAATCTGGTTGTCGCGGTCATACTGGGTGTAGGGTTTCTGCGCGTAGATCTGCACGCTTTTCTTGCCTGCGACTGTGCCGGTATTGGTGACGTTGAGCGTTACGGTATAGGCTGCTTTCTGGCCCTCGCCGCTTTTTTCTACTTTCATATCGGAAAGTGCGAAAGTGGTGTAGCTCCCGCTGTATCCAAACGGGAAGGAGACGGTGCTGCCATAGGCAAAGCTGCCGGCATTTTCGGTGCCGAGCACGGCATCCTCATACCTTGTCTCGGTATACTTGTAGCCGAGGTAAATGCCCTCCTGGTAAACCACATACTTTGAGTAGGCGGAGGAGGTGCTGTACTTGTCCGCATTGGCGTAGGTATAGGCGCCAAAGTTGTTCATGACGGGATCCAGGCGGTTGTCCATCCACCAGGTGTCCGGCAGCGCGCCGGAGGGGTTGACGGCACCGGTAAGCACGTCGCCGATGGCCCAGATGCCGGTCTGGCCGACGGAGCCTACCCAGAGCGCTGCATCTACGTCATAGTCGCTGCTGAACAGGAAACCGGTGGAAATGGGGTTTGCGCTGTTGATGATGACGGTGATGGAGGCGATGCTGCCGTCATCCTTGAGCTCCTTGAGGCCTTCCAGGATGGACAGCTCGTCCTCGTTAAGCGTCAGATAATCGCCGTCGAGCGCGTCCTCTTTTTCAGCGGTGACGTCATCGCCCTCGCCGCCAACGCGGCCGACGACAAAGATGACGTGCTCACCCTGCCCGATGGTGTCATCGTTGTTCTTTGAAACCTTTTTCCAGCGGACTTCGCCGATTTCATGGGCATTCCGCTTGTTTTCGTTTTCAACATAGTAATCAAGGAGGGCCTTGTCTACGACGTCAAAACCGGAGCCGGTCAGCACGTCATAGTAATTGGAAGCACCGTCGGCATCCACAGCGCCGGAGCCGGTACCGCCGTACACGGGATCCATGACGGTGACGCCGACAAGCGACACCTTGCTTCCCGCCGCAAACGGCAGGACGCCTTCATTTTTGAGGAGGACAATGCCCTCGCTTTCCACCTCGCGGACCTTGGCCTCGCCGGCAGCCTTGAGCGCCTTGACGGAGTCATAGTTTGACTGGGCATAGCGGGCGTATCCCTCGTTTGGATCCGTAATGGTTTCGCTGGTCTTTGTGCCGAGCACCTGGTTGATCTGGCCGGCGTTTTCATTTGCGATGATATTACCGGTAAAGATCAGGGCGAAAAGAATAACGGTGATGTTCAGGAAGATCTTCTTCAGCGTTCTTTTCCCGGAACGTTTCTTATTCATGGTAAAATCTCCTTTTCTCATAAACGGGATATGCAGCGCAAATGTCCATGCGGTGGCAGTTGCTCCGATTCTGCTCATCCGGCAGATGCTTCGATGCCGGGCGGGCGCAAATCTGCTGCGCTTTATGCTGACAGGAACCTGCCAGCAGTGAACTTCCTGCAAAGTGTAATGCTTTTGTACCGGTATGAAAAGGGATTTGTCGCACTTCCCGGAGATGGGGCCGTAAACAAACCGTGAACCCATTTACGCCGCAGTTTGAGTCGTGAACGGATTCAGGGCGCCGCCCGCGACGCCATGCGGGGCGCAGATGACCTGATCTCAAAAAAGGACGTCGATTCCCGTCGGAAACGGAAATTGCACGGAATTCTGCGGTGTGCAATAATAAGACATCTTAAAGGAAAGCCTTTGGTCTTACTGCCCTGAAATGCGGTTCGGTCAGTGAGAGATGCTTCGTATCAGGAACGATTTATGAAGAAAGGAAGTTTCTTGTATGAGCAATACGGCTGAGAAAAAGAGCTTCGGATTTTATGTGATCATTTTTGCAGCGGTGCTATCCATCGCGGCAGGGGTCTATTTCCTCTCCATTCACGGGACATTCGGTCTAGACAGCACTCATAACGGCGTCTGCTTCGATCCCCTTATCGTGGGTCTTTTGATCGGCGGCGCTGTGGCAGCGGTTGTGCTTGTCATGCTGAGGCGGTACGGCCTGGCAGCTGCAGTGACGGCGGCTGGCCCCGGTGTTGCGCTGCTTGTGTTCGTGCACAAGTGCTACTGGTATGTGGTCGATGTGTTTGTCGGCATTGATGAAAAGCATGGATTTGATCCCCGCTTCATCACATTTGTCGTGCTGATTATTGCAGCTTTCCTGCTGGGTGAGATCGCCATCTACAGCAGGAAGACGAAGGCCGTCCGGTAAATGCCGGGAACAGGAGAACCGTATGCGAAAGATCATATCACTTAACGGGGACTGGACATTTACAGGCCCGTCCGGGCAACCGGAAAAGGTACAGATTCCGCATACCTGGAACGCGATTGACGGGCAGGACGGCGGAAATGACTACAAGCGGTGCGAGTGTACCTATGAACGGGCATTCCCCATGCCTGAGCACCAGAATGGACAGCGGGTTTATCTGCAGTTTCACGGCGTGAACTCTGAGTGCAGGGTGCTGCTCAATGGGGATCAGGTCATGAGCCACGAGGGCGGCTACTCAACGTTTCGCAGGGACGTTACGGATGCGCTCAGGGAAATGAATACCCTGCGGGTTTTGGTCACCAATGCAGTCAATGACCGGGTCTATCCGCAAAAGGCGGACTTCACGTTCTATGGCGGCATTTACCGGGACGTGGAGCTGCTCAGTGTTGGCAAACACCATTTTGATCTGGATGATTACAGCGGCCCGGGCATGCATATCACGGCAAAACCGGTGGACAACTACCGGAACGGCAGGGTTGAAATACGCACCGGCACCAACTGCGATGAGCCGGTTGCCATCCGCATCCTGGATGCAGACGGCAGGGAGGTTGCAGGCGGCGATGGCCCTGTTTTCAGCTGCACGATAAGCGATGCGCACCTGTGGCGCGGCCGGCAGGATCCGTATCTGTATACGGCAGTGGCCACCATTCCGTCCGGCGACGAAATCCGGTGTCGGTTCGGCATCCGGGACTTTGCCTACAGCGCAAAGACCGGGTTCAGCCTGAACGGGGTCAGCTATCCCCTGCGCGGTGTCTCAAGGCACCAGGACAGGCGGGGCGTCGGCAATGCCATTACGGATAAAGAACATCTCGAGGATATGAACCTGATCTGTGAGATGGGCGCCAACACCATCCGCCTGGCGCATTACCAGCATGCGCAGTACTTCTATGACCTGTGTGATGAGCGCGGCATGGTGGTCTGGGCCGAGATTCCGTATATATCGGAGCACATGCCGAATGGTCGCGAGAACACCATCTCCCAGATGCGTGAGCTGATCACCCAGAACTTCAATCATCCGTCCATCGTCTGCTGGGGCGTGTCCAATGAGATCACAATCTCAACAAAGGACAAAAAGGACATGCTGGATAACCACCATGTGCTGAACGATCTGTGCCACCAGATGGATCCGGACAGGTTTACCACGCTGGCCTGCTATGCCATGTGCGGCCCGTTCAACCCGGTTGCCCACATCACGGATGTGGTGAGCTGGAACCTGTACCTCGGCTGGTATGTGCCCGGCCTGTTCCTCAATGATCTGTGGATCGGATTTTTCCATCTGGTCTATCCGAACCGCTGCCTCGGCTATTCAGAGTACGGCTGCGAGGGCATGCCGAACCTGCATTCAGACAGGCCGCACAGGGGCGATCATACCGAGGAGTATCAGGCCATTTATCATGAGTACATGCTGAAGTGCTTTGAGCGGCATCCCTGGATGTGGGCCACGCATGTGTGGAACATGTTCGATTTTGCCGCGGATGCGCGCGACCAGGGCGGCGAGCCGGGCATGAACCATAAAGGGCTTGTCACCTTTGACCGGAAGGTGAAGAAGGACAGTTTCTATCTCTACAAGGCATACTGGTCCGATGAACCCTTCGTGCATATCTGCTCGCGGCGGTTCAGGGACCGCACCGGCGACCGGATTTGCGTGAAAGTGTACAGCAACCAGCCCGAGGTGACGCTCACGGTCAATGGAAAAGATGCGCAGCGCATGCAGGGCAGCCGGATCTTTACCTTCACCGTTCCGCTTGAGGCAGTGACTAAAGTTCGCGCGGAGGCCGGCAGCTGCTCGGATGAGGCAGAGTTCAGAAAGGTTCAAACGCCGAATCCCTCGTATGTTCTCCGCAAGGAGCAGAACCAGCAGAAATCCAACTGGGTGTAGAAAGGGAAAAAGAGATGGCAGCGTCAACAACGACCAAATCCGGTGACAGCGGCATCAACCGTGCAAAGCTGTATCAGCTGGCACTGTTCCCGCTGAACAACGGTGCGACAAATGTGTATTTTGTCCTGATTTTATCCTATGTCGCTCAGTTCGGCTCAAGCGTGCTGAAACTGGGTCTGTATGCCTCACTCATGGTCACAATCATGCGCGTCTTTGATGCCATTACGGACCCGATCATCGGGGCCCTCATGGACCGGACAAGCACCAGGATCGGCAAGTTCCGCCCGTTCATGATGATTGGCAGCGGGATTATGGCGGTCAGCATCGTCTGCCTGTACATCCTGACGCCGTTCATTCCCGAGAGTATGATGTGGCTGCGCTATGTGCTGTTCACACTGATTTATGCAGTGTGGGTTATCGGGTACACATTCCAGACATCGTGCACCCGTGCGGGTCAGACGGTTCTTACGAATGATCCCAACCAGCGTCCAATGTTTACCATTTTCAACACCGTCGGCTCCATGCTCGGCATGGGCGTCATGCAGTTCATGATTCCGCTGGTCAAGAGCGGATTCGATGTGCGCGACGAGCTTGGTGTTGTCATTACATCCGGCTATGCGCGGCCGGAGCTTTACAGGATTATCACGCCGATCGGCATTGCAGTCTCTGTTCTGCTGACCATCCTGGCCATTATCGGCATTGCCGAAAAGGATCAGCCGAAATATTACGGCCTTGGCGGCGCCAATCCGGAAAAGATCAAGGTGTCCGAGTATGCGGAGATCATCAAGAAGAACAAGCCGATGCAGCGCCTGATGGTTGCCGGCGCCGGCTGCAAGCTGGCTCTGGCCATTGCGACCAATACGACAGTGCTCCTTGCACTCTACGGCATCGTCATGGGCAACTACAACAGCCTCTATCTGCCGATGATGGTGCTTGGTTATGTGTTTGCCGTTCCATTTTTCCTGCTCTCCGTAAGGACATCGCAGAAACTCGGCCAGAAAGCATCCCTTACGCGTTATGTCGCCGTGGCGCTTATCTGCTATACGGGCGTGCTTATCCTGCTGCTCCTTACCAATAACCAGAATCCGGGCATGATGCTCTCCTTCCCGTTCAACGGTGGCGGTGGCATCAACCTGTACACCGTTCTCTTCATCCTCTGTTTCGGCATCGGATACGGCGCCTATTACGCCACTGCCGATATGCCGATCCCGATGGTTGCGGACTGCTCAGATTATGAGACCTACCGCTCCGGCAAATACATTCCGGGCATCATGGGCACGCTCTTTTCCCTGGTGGACAAACTGGTCTCTTCCCTTGCGCAGACCCTGGTCGCCTTTATCTTCTTCGCTATGGCCGGCGTGAGTGAACTGCCGACAGACGCAACGCCGTATTCAGGCGGCATCAAGGCGGCGGTGATTGTCATGTTCTGTGTCATCCCGATGCTTGCCTGGGCTGCCACGCTGTGGGCCATGAAGGGATACAGCCTGACCGGCGCCAAGATGAAGGAGATTCAGGCGGTCAACAGCGCCCGCAAGGAAGGCATTGCCTCGGGCATGACGCTTGAGGAGGCCATGCAGAAATGGCCGGCCACTGACTGATGTTGTTTATGGCAGATTCATCTGCCGGTAAATAGTAAAATAACGACAATGAAAGGACGAATCAATTATGAAAAAGGTTATCGCACTGCTTATGACTCTCGCTCTGATCCTGCCCGTAATCGCGCTGGCAGACGCTGCGCTTAATCCGGATACCGTCGTCACCTTCAACCGTGAGTCCCCTGTTACCGACTGGGAAGGTGACTGGGTACTGGCCGGCGCCTATATTGGCGAGGATTATGCGGATGAGAATGACATCGAATCCAATGGTCTGCTTCCGGTCCCAGAGGGTGCGGTCAAGGTTTCCGTCAAGGCCATCCTTGATGCAAGTGCAACCGGTTCGGATGCCGGCGTCATGGTTGACCAGGCTGCCTATCTCCATGCACATGTGTACGACATGGAAGCATCCGTCACCTTTGCTGCGGACATCGCAGATGAAACCGCAACGCTGAAACTGCCGTGGGATGGCTGGCTCTTCACCGTCCGCGGTGAGAACGACGGCGACTTTAATATGGGCGTTGGCAAGCTGAGCAAGGTTGGCGCAGAGGACAAGAGCCTGTATTTCACCAAGGTCACCGGCGTTGAGAGCGACGAGATCGACGATGAAAACATGAAGTATGTCGGCATGAACGTGGATGGACAGCTCATCGTGTGCTACAGCGAGGAAAACCTCGTTAAAAAGGACGTTGAGGTCTCCTTCGGCTACATTTTCGTGCGCGCCGAGTAATTATGAGTCAAAAACAGATAAGGGACAGACTCCGGTTGTCCCTTATTTGTCTGTCTGGAAGATCACATTTGCCGCATCAGGTGGCATCAGATCCGGTATGGACACCGATCTTTCATTTCCTGATTTCAACGACATTTCAACGACCGAAAGGAGCATCAACTATGAACCTTCCTCTGAATGTGGACTTTAGTGGTAAAGTCGTCGTGGTCACCGGCGCGGGCGGCGTACTGTGCGGTGACATGGCGCGTGCATATGCTCAGGCCGGCGCAAAAGTGGCGGCGCTGGATCTGAACGAGGAGGCCGTTAAGAAGCTGGCTGACGAGGTAAAGGCACAGGGCTATATCTGTGAGGGATACAAGGCCAATGTGCTGGATCCTGAGGCGCTTGAGGCGGTCCATCAGCAGGTTCTCAGCGATCTCGGCCCCTGCGATATTCTTGTAAACGGTGCGGGCGGCAACAATCCCCGTGCCACCACTGACAATGAGTATCAGCATGAGGCGAAGGAAGGCCAGAAGACCTTCTTCGATCTTGAGGCGTCCGGTGTGGACTTCGTCTTCAAGCTCAATTTCCAGGGTACGCTGCTGCCTACCCAGACATTTGCAAAGGACATGGTTGCCCGCAAACATGGCTGCATCCTGAACATCTCCTCCATGAATGCCTATATCCCGCTGACCAAGATTCCCGCATATTCCGGTGCGAAGGCTGCCATTTCCAATTTCACCCAGTGGCTGGCCACGCATTTTGCAGGAAGCGGCATTCGGGCCAACGCCATCGCCCCTGGTTTCCTGGTCAGCAACCAGAACCGGGCGCTGCTCTTCAACCCGGACGGCACCCCGACAGCCCGTTCCGCAAAAATCCTGAACGGGACGCCCATGGGCCGTTTCGTTGATTCCGAGGAGCTGCTGGGCGGCGTGTTCTTCCTCACGGATGACAGGGCTGCCTCAGCCATTACCGGCGTCGTTCTGCCCATTGACTGCGGATTCGCTGCTTACTCCGGTGTCTGATTCCTGATTGCAGGTCGGGATTTCCGTGCTCCAGGATTCCAGTGACTGGTGGAATCAAAAAATCCGAAATATCGACAATTTCAAGGCGGCTTTATCCAAAGCCGCCTTGTTATTCTCTCTTCTGAAAGTGATGCTCCATGATCTCTGTCTATCCCGCAGACTGTGCCGACTTCTCTATAAGGGCTTTCCCGGGATTTGTACCAGTGTGCAGGTGAACACCACCGGAATCGATTTATTCCAAGCTTTTTTGGAGACCGTCCTGGAAAGAAGCTGGTTTTAGTATCATTTTTCTTACAAAGATAACAGTGGCCCGGATGTCGAGGGAATAGACTTGACATCTGGGCCTGTTTGGCTTCTTTTTCAGACTTGACAAGAGCGGTTACTTTGAATATAGTAGTATCAGTTGATACCATCCGTTGGAAGGATAGAAACTCTGGCACGAATTGAGAGCGAACTGGATGAGCGTGCTATCTTCAGGAACTGAAGTATGCGCTGGAGCATGGCGCAAAAGTCACGTTCCAGGAAGAACGGCTGGCAGGCCAGCATAGAAATCAGCGGCATACCAATCGCTTTACTGTAGCAGACTTGTTTCCGGATGAAAACCCGGTTGTTGCTTTGAAGAGGGAGTTTCAGAAACTGACTGTCGAGGATTGGCAGACGGTCAAGGAGTTACGCTTTCCGAAGCGCAACGAAATGCGAGAATTCGGAAAAGGTGACGTGTACATCAAGATACGGGTAGAACTGTTGTCCGAATATGGCAATCACACTATGTTTGTCATGTCCTTCCATTATGCCGCAATTTCCTTTACACCTGAAATGTTCCCCTATAGAAAACAGTAAGGAGGTGTATGAGCATGAAGGTGATTGATAAAGAGAGGAAGCTGTGCACTTGCTGCATGGAAGAGCACGATGTCAAAAGAGTCGTGATTAGGGAGAATAATACCTTCAAGGGCGTTCCGGTTGAGTATGATGCAGAGTACTTTTATTGCGACAATGCGGACGAAACCTATGCCGATGAGCAGCAGATCTCCGCAAATGACATCTCCATGAAAAATGCCTACCGACAGGCAACAGGGCTGTTGACATCTGACCAGATTGCGGCTATCCGTGCCCGCTACAGTATCAGTCAGAGTGACCTTTGCCTGTTGCTTGGATGGGGTGGGAAAACGATCACGCGATACGAAAGTCATCAGGTGCAGGATATTGCGCATGATACCATTCTGAGAAAGCTTGCAGATGATCCGGAATGGTTTCTGAATCTGCTTGATGCTGCAAAGGATTCTTTATCCATCGCTTCCTATGCAAAATACCGGGAAGCAGGAGCGGCTCTGTTTGAACAGGATCATGATCAGTATCTCAAGAGCGCAATCATGGCGAAATACGTCCGCTATCAGCAGAATCCGGAGTACACCGGGAAAGCTGCTCTTTCATTGGACGTCGTTGTGGACTTGATCCATTATTATGCCAATTCAGCAAAGGTCACAGGCCTTTACAGAGTGAAGATGATGCTGATGCTCTGGTATGCGGATGCCCTTTCCTACAAGCGAAGGGGTCATGCGATTTCAGGAATGGTTTATCGCGCATTGCCCATGGGAGCCATTCCTATCGCCTATGATTCCATCGTGGATCTCAGTTCCATCCAATGCGAAGAAATTGATATGGGAGAAGGCACCGGTTATAAGTTTCTTCCATCAGAAAACAGGGAGTATCCAAATCTTTCACCTGAAGATCTGAGCATTCTGGATGATATCATCCGGCGCTTCGGAAAAACTCCGAAAGCAGAGATCGTAGAGATCATGTATCAGGAAGATGCTTATATCGAAACCGCGCCAGGCGGCATCATCCAATTCAAACACGCATTGATGCTCAGTATTTCATAACAGTTTTTTCCTCTTCCCTTCACAATAAATGTCTTGCAATCTGCACTATGGTAATCTCCTAAGTGAAGGAGGTGAAACCGATGACCAAAGATGCAACAGTTAGTGTGCGGATATGCGTCTATTTCCTCCCCAAAAACTCGCGTTAGGCAACAGAAGGGATATGCCAAGAATCCATGTGTTTCAAAGGTTTTTGACATATCCCTTTATGAAATGTCGAAACTTCCGGTAGAGATGAAAAAGCGGAAAACCAAGAAACCTTGATTTTCCGCGGGATTTCTGGCGTCCCCGAGAGGATTTGAACCTCCGACCTCACGCTTAGGAGGCGCGCGCTCTATCCAGCTGAGCTACGAGGACTTGTATAAAATTGATGATTTCGGCTCTTTTTTCGAACTCAC
>JAFSZW010000373.1 GCA_017458865.1 Clostridia bacterium | reverse complement strand
TGGTCCAAGGACGTCACTCCCTTCTCACAATTCTGTTTTTCGGCATCCGGCCTGTGCAGCAATCGGCATCGCTGCACTGAAGCGTTGCAGGAGGCGGATTGTTTCTGCATTTCCGGACAGACGGACTTCCATCTCCTGCAGATGGGAAAAGTGCACGGAGAATCCGCTGGAAAGCAGGTATTGCACCTGTCTGTACATTATCACAGTCATCGGTGAAAAGCAATCTCTTCGACTAATATGTGATCCGGAATCGCTGCTTCAAGTTAATGCATGGATAAAACGGAATGGTAAAAGCCAGGAAAAGTGCTGCATTGCTGTCTGGCAGAGAAAGGGCCCGCAGGGGTTATCGGGTGCCTCAAAAAGTTTTTTGAGGTGAGCCGAAACTTTTTAAGTTTTTTAAGGTTCATGAAAGGTAGGGGGTGCATAATGCACGTGTCCCGAGCGAAAGGGATAATCATCAAAAGGAGTTGACAATTATGAAGAATGTTAAATCTATCTGGATGGCCCTGCTGGCCATGACTTTGGTACTGTGCCTGGGTGTTGCTGCGATTGCAGAATCGGCAACGGAAACACCGGCGACAAGCGAGAACACGGAAGCGGCTGCTGAGGCGGGTACAACTGAGGAAAGCACGGATGCGGCAGACAGCACCAAGGATAAGGCACTTGAGGAAGCCCTTCAGGCCTATGCGACGGCAAAACGTGCTGCCAGGGTGCAGGAAAAGCAGGATGCACTGAAGAGCGAACTGGATGCTTATGTTGAGGCTGGAACACTTACTCAGGAACAGGCGGATCTGATCCTTAACTACAGCGCTGAACAGCAGAGCAAGAAGGAAGCTGCCCGCGCTGAGCGGAAGAATGCCGAACAGAATGGCCAGCCCAATGGGAACACCAAGAAGGGAAACCGGAAGCAGAAGGGCATCAGCAATCCGAATGTCAACGGAATGAACGGCAGAAACATCCAGAAGGGCAATGGTGTCCAGAGAGGTAATGGAAACCAGAGGGGCAGAGGAAACAATATGTTTCCCAATGCACCTGTGATGCCGCAGGGAACCAGCCTTTGATTCAACTGTCGGCTGGAATCCGGGAAATGAGATAGATCAAGAGGCTGTTAATGACAGCCTCTTGCTTTCACGTCTGAACAGGCGTGATCCGGCGGCTGTCACATGTGGAATGTACCGAAAGTCGTTTGGCGACTGAGAATCGGCAAAAAAAGCAGCATTTTTATGAACGAGTGTAAAAAAACGTCAGGAATGGCTGTAAAATTCAACGGGAATATGCAATAATGGGCAGGGTGATATGAATGAAACTCTTATTTGCAGAGGATGACCGCTCTCTTTGCAAGGCGGTGCGGACGATACTTGAACATGCCGGTTATTCGGTGGACGTTGTGAACAATGGCAGGGATGCGCTCGATTACGCGTTGTCCGGACAGTATGACGGGATGATTCTTGACTGGATGATGCCTGCACCGGACGGGCTTGAGGTGCTGCGACAGCTGAGACAGCGGGGTGTTAAGGCGCCGTGTATTATGCTGACTGCGAAGGATGCTGTTGAGGATCGTGTTGAGGGTCTGGATGCCGGTGCGGATGATTATCTGCCCAAGCCATTTGCAACAAATGAGCTGCTGGCCAGAATACGTGCCATGCTGCGGCGGAAAGAGGAATATCACGAGGATATGCTGTCTTTTGCCAATGTCACGCTGGACCGTCAGCGCATGCAGATCTCCTGCGGCGGGAAAAGCGTGAAGCTGAACAACAAGACATTTCAGTTGATGGAAATGTTCATGGAACGGCCGCATATGGTACACTCTGTCGAACAGATCATGGAGCGCGTCTGGGGCTGGGATGCGGATGCCGAAATGAATGTGCTCTGGGTGACGATTTCCAATCTGCGGAAGAGCCTCAGTGAGGTCGATGCAGGTGTTGAAATCAAGGCAACCAGAGGCGTTGGGTATTCTCTGGAGGCAACTTTATGATTCAGGGAATTCGAAGACGGTTTATCCGGATCGCGGTGACGGTTCTGTCCATTGTCATGATTGCACTGACAGTGGTAATCAATATGGCAAACTATATTCAGGTGCGGTCTGAACTGGAGGAGACACTCAGCAATCTGTCGGAACAGGAACTGAGCGCGCCTGTGGGGAAAAATGGCAAAACCAGACGCCAGCGCAATGCCATGGATGAGGCACGCTACTTTACGGTTACTGTAAGCGAGGACGGGGAGCCGAGGATTATCGGGCAGACCAGAATGCCTGATGAGACAGTGGACGAACTGTGCGAAACTGCAAAAGCGGCACTGGGCTCGGACAGGACTTCAGGACAGGTAGGAGAGTATCTGTATCTTGTCTTTAACAGACAGGGAAAGCGCAGTGCTGCTGTTTTTCTGAACGTGGAAACCAAAATGGACGGCGTTCGCCGGCTTATGGTTATATCAGGCGTTTCCTGTGTCGGCGGCATCTTACTTGCCTGGCTGTGTATGGCCTTGATTTCCTCCCGTGCCATTCGCCCCATGGTTGAGAATGCTGTCCGTCAGAAACAGTTTATTACAGACGCCGGACATGAGCTCAAAACACCTCTGACGGTCATATCCGCGAACATGGATGTGCTTACTATGAACGGGGAAACAAACGAATGGATAGAGGATACGCGCAAGCAGGTGTCCAATATGCGTTCACTGGTAAACGGTCTCATCTATCTGTCCCGGATGGATGAGGATGGGGCGGTTCTGCAAATGGAAACGGTTGATCTGTCAGAGCTTGTCAGGACACAGACGGAATCGCTTCAGGGCATGGCTGAGTTTATGGGAAAGTCTCTGACCTGTGATGTCCAGGCGGATATCCTGATGCAGGGAGACCGGGATGCACTGACAAGGCTTGTCTCCCAGCTGTGTGACAATGCCATTAAGTATGCACCGGAGGGGGATACGCTGTCCCTCAAACTGTCAAAAGCCGGTCGCGAGATTGTTCTGATATCTGAAAACGGCCTCATTGAGCGCCTCTCGGATGAGAACCTGAGGCATCTCTTTGACCGGTTTTACAGGCCGGATGCCTCACGCAGCCGCGAGAGCGGCGGGTACGGGATAGGCCTTTCCATGGCCCGGGCGATTATGGAACGCCATGGCGGAAAGATCCGGGCGGAACAGACAGATAAAGGACGCATTCGGTTTGTCTGTACGTTTCCTATGAGGAAAGGCGGGCATTAAAAGGTCTGATGCATATCCTTTGTTCGATAAAGACCAATCATGTCCCGCGTAGACAAATAACCGCCCTCCACACTATAACCCGACAGCTTCGGGTGATGGTGTGGAGGGCGGTTTTGTGTTTTCGAATGCAGAAACCGGCCAGACTTATGAGTCCTCTGCCTGTTTACAATCCTTTTTGAACATAGCGGACTGTTTGCAGATAAAGATGCACCAGGCGATCATGAGCGGCATTGTATACGTCAGAGGATACAGGTACCGCCGGCCTTCGCCATAGATGGAAACGGGTGCAAGGAAACAGCCGAGGAACAGCGATGCGAACATCGGACAAAGGGCGATCCAGTAACGTTTTCCCCTGCGACACTTCTCAGTTATGGCTGTCCATAGCGAGAAAACCGGAATCAGGATGGCGTAGAGCCCATAGGTAATGATGAGATTCAGTACCGCGATGTTGTAAAGCCCGTGATACAGATCCTGATAAACCTCGGCCGTTGCATCAAACGGTTCATCCCTGTATGTGATGTACTCAAGAAAATAGTCGCCGTTCAGCTGACTGTGGGCGCCCATATCCATGGTGGGGTCGTATTCCTCAAAGGAGAACCAGCCGGCGAGCATTGCGTTCATTGCCTGGATATAAGTATCCGGATGACGCAGCCCCTGAGTATACCAGGCATGCAGATATTGCCTGTACTGCTCCGTTTCGCCCAGCTCCCAGTATCCCTTGACGTCATCTGCGCATACAGGATTGTACCGCTCAGCCAGATCATACAGGCCAAGCAGATTGTCAATTGCCCGGGTTTCCTCGGGCGTGTAGTCATCCGGATGCTCCTCTGCATATCTTGCTGTCATCTGGAACGGGAGGGAGAACATCTCCTGTTTGCCGCCAGGCTCAACGCCGTATGCAGCAAAGAGGTTCGGCAGGAGGACAAACATCACAAGCGAGATGGCGGCAATTGGAATGCACAGGAAAAGGCGTTTCCTGCGGACAAAGAGGAACATGGCAAGGAGGGAAAGCAGTGTGACGTACGGGTTCACCTTCTTGGTCAGGGAACAGAACAGGGCAGTGACGATCAGGCTGAGGAGGTACTTAACACTGCTCAGGGCCTGACCCTCACTGCGCACCCCCTCCATATACAGGATGGCAAACAGAACGAATCCCCACGCGGAAAGCGCATCCTTTGAGATGGTCTGGATACTTGGCGGATATATGGGCAGGAGGCAGTACAGGACCAGCATAAACAGGGCAGCAGACCGGCCAATCTTAAGGCGCCTGTACGCATACAGGATGGTGGCAGCAAAAGACAGACTGGTCAGAAGCGCCTGAATCATGACATAGATAAAGAAGCAAAGGTGCCAGTCGTAGAGGACGGTCTGCAGAGTGACGATGATCCAGCCCATGATCAGCGTAGAGAGCACCGGATGGTGATCATAGAGGGCAGGAAGGCCACTCTGGAAATCCATGAACTGCTTAAGCTGTCCCCAGGTGTCATTGATGACGCTTCCCGGATAGAGAGCGATCAGGCTGGGCAGCCAGCAGACAAAGATGATTGCCGCAATCAGCAGAACAGCCAGTCGCTTTTTGAGAAGGCGGTCAAGGGCAGTATATGACGGCAGGGTAAGAGTTCTGTTTACGTAGCGCCGGATAAGAAAGCGTGCGCCAAAGTCCGCTGCCATGAAACCGATAAAATGCAGGCAGACCATCAGGAAATAGGATGGAGATGCCTGAAAGCTGCCCTCTTCAATGTAAGCGGGAGCGGCGGCAAAGGCAAATGCCAGCGGCAGGCAGTAAATAAAACTGTAGTTTGATTTGGAAAGGAGCTTTTTCAGCGACTCCATGAGCGCCTCCTGTAAGAAAATATACTGAGGTGAAAGGGAATGTGCTGCTCCGGCCAGATTCCGAAGCTGAGGGAAAGGGGCATCAATTGTGACGAGAAAACGGCATCAGTGGAACGCCGGCAGCCAGCTGCCATGCGCTTCAATGAGGTCATCGCACATGGAAACGATGTCGTCAATGGACAGCTCAGAACCGGCATGCGGATCCATCATGACTGCCTGGTAGATACAGTCTTTTTTCAGCGTGCGAGCGGCCTCAATGGCGAGCAGCTGAACATTGATGTTGGTCCGGTTGAGTGCTGCGCACTGTTCGGGCAGTTCACCGATAAATGTCGGCTGTACACCGCTGCTGTCAACCAGACAGGGAACCTCAACGCAGGCGTTTTGGGGCAGGTTGGTAATGATGCCATTGTTCAGAACGTTGCCGCCGATCTTTACGGGCACATTAGTCTCCATTGCCTCCATGATGTAGCTGGCGTATTCCTTTGTGCGCTTATGGCTTAGCAGCGGGTTCCTGGTCAGCTCGTGACCGCGCGCTTCCCAGTCGCTGATCTGCTTAATGCAGCGGCGCGGATACTCATCCAGGGGGATACAGAAGCGGTCAATGAGCTCCGGATAGCGTGACTTGATGAACCATGGTGTGTATTCCGAGTTGTGCTCGCTGGACTCTGTGATGTAGTAACCAAAGCGCTGCATGAGTTCGAGCCGGACCATATCAGGATGCTTGCCGGTTGACAGATAGCGTTCATAGTCGTCCCTGATCTGTTTTATCCGCATTTCATCCGGCGTTTCTCCGTTTGAGAGCCTGCGGATTCGATGCTCAAGCGATCCGATATCCAGTTTGCCGGCATTATATAGCTTTGCACGGCGCCTGATTTCAGGATACAGATCCTGACCGCTTCTGGTGCACTCAAGCAGCCATGCCTGATGGTTAATGCCTGCAATCTTCCATTGCACGGTGTCATCATAATCCATGTCCAGCTCATTGAGCAGTGTACTTGCGCAGACCTGTACACTGTGACAGAGGCCAACCGTTCTGACATTTGTCATCCGCAGCATGGCGCCGGTAAGCATTGCCATGGGATTGGTATAGTTGAGCAGCCAGGCATCCGGGCAGACATCCTCAATATCATGGGCAAAATCCATCATGACCGGAATGGTGCGAAGCGCCCGGAAGACACCGCCAATCCCCAGCGTATCCGCGATTGTCTGTCTGAGACCGTATTTCTTCGGTATTTCGAAATCGGTAATCGTGCAGGGGTCATATCCGCCGACCTGAATGGCATTGACCACATAATCCGCGCCACGAAGGGCATCTTTGCGGTTTTCAATGCCCAGATACGCCTCTATATGGGCTTTGCTGCCGTTATTGCGGTTGATGGCCTCAAGCATCATCTTTGATTCATTGAGACGGACGGCATCTATGTCATACAGTGCGATGGTGCTGTCCTCAAGTGCTGGCGTCATCATGCAGTCGCCCAGTACATTTTTGGCAAATACAGTCGAGCCGGCACCCAGAAAGGCTATTTTAGGCATGTCTTCCTCCAGTTGTATGTGATTTCACTGTGTCTTGCGCTGATGCAGATATTTTAATGAGAATCAGGCAAATACGCAAGACATAATCAAAAACATACCTGCCGGATCAAACGGCATTTGCGACTGTTCGTACAGAGACGTGTGAAAGCAGAGAATCTGGAGGCTCATCCGGAAACAAAAAAAGAAGCAGAGCTTTGCTCTGCTTCCCAAAGCGGTTAAGGAGATTATTTGGTGATGGTTTCGCCAGCGAGCTTGCCGAATACGACGGTGTCGACAACAGCGTTGCCGCCGAGACGGTTGCCGCCGTGGATGGCACCGGTGACCTCACCGGCTGCTACGAGACCGGGGATAACGTTTCCGTCGGTATCGAGTACGTGGCCCTCGGTATCAATGTGCACGCCACCCATGGTGTGATGCAGGCAGGCCTGACGCGGGGTGGCAACCCAGGGACCATTCTCCAGCTTGATGGAGAACAGGGTACGTCCAAACTCAGGATCGCTGTCGTTTTCAACACAGGTGTTGAAAGCAGCTACGGTAGCCTTGAGATCCTCTGCAGTCATGTTGGCGCCGGCTGCATTCAGCTTCTCAGCCATCTCATCCAGGGTATCTGCGACGATGATGTAGCCCTGATCCTCGAGGAAACGGAGAGAGAAACCGTCAGCGGAAATGGCCGTGTCAAGATCTACGAAGTCGCCGTCAGCGGACTCGAGGAAGTAGAACATGGCATCGGTCTGTTCAAGAGATGCGAGGCAGATCTGATCGCGGCGGCCGTCTTCCTGAACGAAGCGCTTGCCTTCCTTGTTGATGAAGATTTCCTGATCGGTTCCGTTAACAACACGCGGCGGATACTTGGTCAGCTGGCCATCCTTGAGGTTGCCCAGGTACAGCAGCTGGATCTGATCCATCTGAGTGAGGTCAGCACCGATTTCGGTAGCCATCGTGATGCCGTCGCCCTGAGAGCAGGCATAACGGTTGGTGGTCTTAACCTTGCTCAGGTCAGCCCATTTGCCGGAGGTGTTGTATTCCTGAGCCATTTTGCTGTTGGCAGCAAAACCGCCGGTGGAAAGGACAACGCCCTTCTTTGCACTGAGAGTGTAGGTATTGCCTGCTTTGTCCTCTGCGGTTGCGCCGGTGACAACGCCGTCAGCGCCGCGGATGATGGACTTGGCAGTGGTAGAGGTCAGCATGGTGACACGGTCGCCGTAGCCGGCCAGTGCCTTGACATAGGTGGTGATGAATCCGGTGCCCATCTGCATGATGGATGTATGGGTGCGCTGCCACAGAGAACCAGCGCCCTGGCCGATCTTGTCGGAGAACTGCATGCCGTGTCCGACAACCCAGTCAAATCCGTCCTTGGCCTTGTAGGTCAGAACCTTTACGAGGTCAAGATCAGCGACATCGTCACCGCCGTCATAGGTCTGCAGAGCAAACCATGCTTCACTGTCGAAGATGTCGGTACGGCCGGCAGCCTTGTACTCATCATATTCCTTGGCAACAACTTCCTGCAGTGCTTTATGTGCCTCGGAAACCGGCTCTTTGGCAAGAGCAGCCTCGATGGTTGCGCGCTTTGCGTCGGTCATCGTCTCAACAGACTGGAGAGGTGCATCAGGTGTGTTGTAGATAGCGCCGCAAACGAGCGTGTCGCCGCCGACAGCACCGCACTTTTCGACGATGATGACATTCTCTGCACCGTTCTCAAGCGCGGAAACAGCAGCAGCCAGTCCGGCACCGCCACCGCCGATGATGACGACGTCAGCTTCCATTTCCCTGGCTTCGCCGGCAGCCTTTTCGGGTGCGGCCTTAAATGCGTCAGCATCAGCGCCGGCAGCAGCAAGGGCATCTTTCACGGCATTCTTGATGGCATAGCTGGTGATGGTGGCGCCTGCAACAGCGTCAACACCATAGGATTGTGCATCAACGATGCGGCCGGGGAGAACAGCGATAGGCGTGTCGCCCTCATAGCCTTCCTCGGTCAGCGGAGCGCCAATACCCGGGGTCTCCTGATGGGAAACAATCTCGACTTTCTCAATTGCATCCTCGGTAACGGTCACAGCAACGGTTACCAGGTCATTCTGGCCCTGTGCAGATCCCTCATAGGTACCCGGCGTCATGGCCATTGCGCTTGCGCTCATCATGAGCATCATTACGGCAACAAATGTTGCAATCAGCTTGCGATTCATAACAGATACTCCTTTCACGATTTCCCTCATCTGAGGTACTTTGATTGTATCATTCTTTCGCACCGTGCAACTTTCGAATTGAGAAATCCGGCATTTCGAAATAGGAAATCAGGGTAACAGAAAAACCCGCCGATGGCGGGTTCAGAGGATGATGGAGGCATTATCAGACTCGTTTGCAGGCGGATTGTGCTGGGCCCAGGTGCATGCATAATCGACAAGTGCGCGAACCTCGGGAAGATCTGCCCGTTTGCCAATGAGAATGTTTTCCCAGGCGTACATGGGTGCTTCGTCCATATCAAGCGGAACAAGATCATACATGTCTCTGAAGTGTTTGAGCGCATGCTCGGGTGCGAGCGTCAGGACATGAGGCTTTCTGGCTTCGTTAACAACGTACTGCATACCACCCAGATAAGTGGTTTTATTGAGCTGAATGCCGCGGCTTTCAAGCTCAGGCATGAGCATATGGACGAAACAGCAGCTGTCATGCGGATAAACAAACTCCATGCCGTTCAGATCTTCGTAATGGAGGTGTTCCTGCAACGTGAGCGGATTGCTGCGGGAGGCAATCAGAAAAGCAGTTTCACGGTACATGGAGATGGTCTGCAGTTCCCTGTGCTGATGACTGTGTCCGTAATAGAAACCAATGTCAACCTGACCGTTTCTCACCATGTCGGGGACAGCAGAGTTTGGTGAGGTAATCATATTGAGATGGATGCTTGAATGATGCCTGGCGAAAGAGGTAAACAGATCAATCAGGCTGTTGCTCGTATTCATTTCACATCCGCCGACAGTCAAAGAGGTGACTTTGGGGAGTTCTTTTTCAAAGGATGCCCTGTACTCTGCCAGAATGGCCTGGGCGTGAGGGAGGAAGGCCTCACCATCCTTTGTGAGATGCAGCATCCGGTTTTCGTGGACGAACAGACGGATGCCAAGCTCCTGCTCAAGTTGCTGGACATGCTTGAATATGGATGACGGCGCGTACTGCAGGATTTCAGCAGCTTTCTGATAGCTTCGCGTTTCACATACGGTCACAAAGGTCTGTAGGGCACGGGTGTCCATGGTTATCTCTCCTTAAATCCATGCAAAGATAGTCGAAAGTGGCAGAAAAAAGCCCTGAGAGACTTGACTCCACTCAGGTGAAAAGATCATCTGGCCTGGCACAAAGGAGGTCTTTCTCAATTCTAAATGTTAAGGTTTTCTGCGGCGAGTCCAGCAGCCTAATGATCAGATGGACGGGTAACAGGGGTGTCAGAGGACAAAGAGCCAGGGCTCTATCAGGAAAAGTGCAGCGGTATCTCTTTGCGCTTCCCTGTGATGATTTGACTCATTGTGATGAGGCTTTACGTTCTACTTGAGGAAGAAATCGAGGTTTAACGCGACAAGCAGTTGCAACCTCATCATGATGATTCCTGCAGGTGTGTTCTCAGACTGTTATAATGAACTTCAATTATCATCTCGACTAGGTCGGTGAATCGAAGGACTTCCCTGAATTTGTGGAGAATCCTATGATCATTTGTATCCACTGCAGATCAGACCATTTTGAACCTGCTGCTTTCATTACTGTATGTGCAAGCAGGGAGAATGATGAATGGTGCTATACAGCTTTGAGTTATGTGAAAGCTATATTAGCGAAAAGCGGTTATGGTGTCAAGTGCCCATATTTTGTGTGGATGTAGTGTTGCTTTCTGACGGGATGCCTGATTTTCGGGTTGTTTTCCGGCGGATGGCATGGTATGCTTACGGCATCACCGAGCGGATACAGTACGTTTCGGGACAGGAGAAGCATACAGGAAGAATCATCCATTTGATAAAGCCGGAAACAACAACGGGAATACGATATTGAGCCCATGACGGAACATTCGTCCGCCGTGCAGACGTTGACTTATGGATGAATCGGGAAAGGAAACAGGCCTGAACATCAGGCAGATGACAGATGAATAACAGAATCTATGCAGATCATGCGGCAACAACACC
>JAFSZW010000372.1 GCA_017458865.1 Clostridia bacterium | reverse complement strand
ATCCGACATTTACGGCACAGTTCACCGGATGGGAGGAAGGAAACAGCGGAGTGGATACGCTGATTCTTTCCGCCGCACAGAAGGAAAAGGACGAGGATTATGTCTGGGTGTTCAGCGGAACGGTTTACAAGAAACTTGCCGCGAGCGGTATTGAGTACATGGTGATGCAGGCCGGCGACAATTCGCTTGCAGTATCGACGAGCGGTTTCTCGGGCGGTACACGGTATGCCATGTATCGTTCAAGCGGTATGGTCAGCAAGGACTTTACATATGCTGTCACGATGGATGCCGCCAGCGGTGCGTTCGAGATGGATGTCACTGTGGACGGGACCACGTACCGGATGAGTGATGACCAGGATTCGGATTTCTATTATTATGATGTTTACAGTACTCAGAACGGTGGCATGAACACGCTTGCCAGGGAGGGGACGGAAGGTTGAAGAAGAGAAAGAAGAAAAGCCTGGTTGCACGGATTGTCCGTCTTGTCCTGATCCTGGCTGTTCTGGGACTCGTGGGGTACTTTGGCGTCTGGAAACAGATCAATAAGGAGATCACCGTAACCTACGACACGTATACCACCCGGCGGGGCGATATCTCGAATTCGCTCAGTTTCAGCGGCAGCATGAGTGTCAAGAACTCTGAGACGCTGTCCGCTGATAAAGCAGGAACCGTCAGGAAGATCTATGTTTCTGAAACGGAATCTGTAACCAAGGATCAGCGACTCATCCGACTTTCTACCGGTGAGATGATCAAGGCGTCTTTTGACGGACAGGTGAATGAGATCGGCGTAGAGGAAGGGGATGAGGTTGAGGCCAATGAGAACCTCATCCAGATCGTCGATTTCTCTAAGATGACGGTTTCTCTCAGGGTGGATGAGTATTCCATTTCGAAGATCAAGCTGGGCATGGCATGCAGGATTTCCTTTACGGCACTGGGAACGGTTGTTGAATCCGAAATTGCGCATATTAACCGGATCTCATCTTCCAATGGCAATACAGCTTATTATACGGTCAGCTGTGATGTCGATGTCACCGAGGATGTGCTCCCGGGTATGCAGGTGACAGTTACCATCCCGCTTGAGGAAGCAACTGACACGGTGATCATCAGCAAGAATGCGCTCAGCTTTACGGGCGACAACAGCGCGTATGTGCTGGTCAAGGATGATTCCGGCGAAATGCAGCGCGTACAGGTGGCAGTTGGCGTCGACAACGATAACTACGTTGAGATTACAGATGGACTGACAGAGGGACAGACGGTCTACAAGGTGGCCGAGACCAAGGATACCTCAAGCGGCGGCCTGTTCAGCGGCTTATCTGCCATGATGAACAGCAACCAGAATCAGAATTCGAGCCAGCAGAACAGAAACTCCCAGAGGAGCATGAACGGAAACTTCCCGGGCGGCGGGAATTTCCCGAGCGGCGGTAACTTTGGCAGCGGTCGTATGCCTGGTATGTAACAGAGAGAACGGTCTGTCTGAGATGCAGAGCCAGGCGTGGCGCTGCATTTCGGACAGACAATGGGAATGGGGTGATTGCTATACAGAACACGTTTCAGTCTGCTCCGGATCAGAACTGCTTTTTCCGGATGAGGGACATTGTGAAACAGTACCCAATGGGTGATGAATATGTGACGATCCTCAAGGGAATCTCTCTGGACATTGATGAGGGCGAGTTCCTGTCAGTTCTGGGGCCATCCGGTTCCGGAAAATCCACGCTGATGAATATCATCGGGTGCCTGGATCTGCCGACATCCGGTGAGTATATCCTGCGCGGCAATGTCGTGCTGGACTTATCTGAAAAGGCACTCTCGCATATCCGTTCAAAAGAGGTTGGGTTCATTTTCCAGAATTCTCAGCTCCTTCAGCGTATGGATGCCATGAAGAATGTGGAGCTGCCGCTCATTTATGCCGGTGTCAGGCCGAAAGAGCGGCACCGGCGGGCGGAGGAGATGCTGTGCAAGGTTGGCCTTGGGGACAGAATGCATCATATGCCCAACCAGTTATCAGGCGGCCAGCAGCAGCGTGTGGCGATTGCAAGAGCGCTGGTGACGCATCCCAGCCTCCTGCTGGCGGACGAACCGACCGGCGCACTTGACCAGACAACCGGCAGACAGATCATGGAGCTGTTCCATGAACTGAACGGAGATGGACATACCATCATCATGATTACGCACGATGTCAACATAGCACGGAATGCACGTCGTGTTGTGAACATTATCGACGGTGAGATGACCGAGGCGGAGGGTGAGGTGACTTTCGCGTGAAAGACAAACCATCCTTTATCCAGAACATCATGGGACCGTTCTACATGTTCATTGAGAGCTGCGTGATGGCGATTGAGAATATCATGCAGAACCGTCTCAGATCATTTCTGACGATTCTGGGCATTATGATCGGCGTCACGGCGGTTATCTCGCTGATTACGACCATCTCGGGCGTGTCCAATTCCATCTCATCTTCCTTCCTTTCCATGGGTGCTGGTTCACTGACGCTTTCCGCGCCCGGCAGTGACCTGAAGGAAGGCCTTGATGATGATGATATGGCCCGGATTCTGGAGCTTGAACATGTCCGTGGCCTGACCCCGACAGTGAGCGTGAGCTGCACCGTTGCGACAGGCAAGTACAGCGAAACAAGCATCAATGCTCAGGGAACCAATGCGTACTATTTTTCGGTACATGAGGACAGCCTGAAGAGCGGACGCGAGCTCAACACCATTGATTCAGACAATATGGCAAAGGTCTGTCTGATCAATGAGGATATAGTGGAATCCTTCTTTTATGGAATGAGTCCGATTGGTCAGACGGTTTACCTGAACCGGCTTGCATTTACGGTTGTGGGCATCTACAAGTCTGATTCATCTGTATCGAGCCTTCTGTCCGGTTCCGCAAAGATTCTTATGCCGTACACAACGGCACTCAAGATGAACAATGCGTCGCTGATCAACAACCTTACGGTTTATATGGACAGCGCGAATGCCTCGGATGAGGTGAAAACAGAGCTTTCAGAACTTCTGGATGAGATCTTCAGCTATGAAGATGACACATATACCATAACGACGATGGAAAGCATCGAGGAAACGATGAATACCATGATGTCGATGATGTCTGCGCTGCTTGGCGGCATTGCCAGCATAGCACTGGTTGTCGGCGGTATAGGTATTATGAACATGATGCTGACCTCGGTGACGGAACGTACGGTTGAAATCGGTCTTAAGAAGGCCATTGGTGCGGAGCCGGGTCAGATTCAAATCCAGTTCCTGATTGAATCCTTCCTGTTATCCATGATCGGCGGTCTGTGCGGCGTGGCACTGGGCATCGGCCTTTCTGCGCTGCTTGGACATATGATGGGGATCAGTTTTGTGATCTCGTATGGAGCGATTTTACTTGGTGTCGGATTTTCGGCAGCAGTCGGCATTATTTTCGGCTGGTCGCCTGCCAGAAAGGCAAGCAAGCTCAGCCCGATTGATGCGCTGCGTCGTATGTAAACAATAATAATGGAGGCATCTACTTATGAAAAAGTTACTTGGAATCGTCCTTGTACTCCTGCTGATCCCTGCGATGTCCCTTGCAGTCACGACGTTTGAGGGAACCGTAGTTTCCGGTGAGGCCGTTTCGGTTACGGCACCGTTCGGCGGAACGGTCAGCAATTTCAGCCTGCGCGCAGGCAGCCTGATCCGCGAAGGCGATGTTGTGGCAACAATTGCTACGGACAAGGTCTATGCCACGGCGGACGGCACCATTACAGGTGTTTTTGCACAGGCTGGCGACAATGTCGAGAATGTGGTCAACCGGTTCGGTGCTGTCATGTACATCGTTCCTGAACACAAGTACACCATTACAGCGGATATTGAGAAGGCCTACAACAGCGCCGAAACAAAGTACATCAATATCGGCGAGACGCTCTACATGAGCTGCACCAGTGACGGCGCTCACACCGCAGTTGGCATCGTGACCGCTGCAACCGATACAGAGTACACGGTTGAAACGATCTCCGGTGAACTGCTGATGGAGGAAACGGTTTACCTGTACAGGAGCGAAAAGTTTGCCTCCAAAACGCGCGTAGGCCGCGGGACTGTCAGCAGAACGGCTGAAATCCCGGTCAATGGCAGCGGTTCGATCCTCCGTTTCCATGTGAAGGACGGCGACAAGGTCAGCCGCGGCGATCTGCTCTATGAGACAGTGACCGGCGAGTTTGACGGCCTTTATGCAACCGGGAATGAGATCATTTCAGATGTTGGCGGTATCATCGCATCTGTCGATACGGCTGCAGGCAAGTCTATTTCAAAGGGCGATACCCTCCTGACGGTGTACACCGTGGATTCCCTGCAGATTGAGATCAGTGTCAATGAATATGACCTGGTGTCCATCAAGGAAGGCGACACGGTCAGCCTGTCCTTCAACTACGATGAGAGCAATATCATGCAGACAACCGGAAAGGTTTCCATGATCTCGCATCTCAGTCAGTCTGATTCCGGAAGCGAGGCAAACTATCCGGCATACATCGACTTTGTTCCCAATGACAATATCCGCATCGGAATGACGGTATCCGTCAGTACGCTTGACGAAAAGGAAGCAAAAAATGATGCGGATGAGGACGAGACATTCGAATTTGAATCCTGAAACTAAACCTTTGAGTTTTTGACAACTGAAAAAGTTGGATTATTCAACGGGAGCAGCGGTACATCCTGTAACATAAGCTCCCCAGCACAATATCTTGCTAAAACATTATGGCGGCTTTACCAAAGGCCGCCTTTTTTTTGCTCATGAACTTTCGTGCGTTACTGTAGTGAAGCATAAATAATAGTTCTTTTGCTTTTCCTTTTGAGTCGCATGACGGATTGAGATAATTGCCGTTTGCACTCCCAAATTGACCGTTCAGTCAAAATCTATATTATTTCATGCTGTTTTGTGCTATACACGAGCTATAGTCTCTTTGCCCGGTCGAAAAATATGAACGAAGATTATATTGGCTCATCCGGTTAAACAGTCATATTCATTGGCACAGATTGGATGAAAAATGCATGAAAACTTCATGAAAGGAGCATGTGGAATGGACACAAAGAAATTGATTCCGATTATCTCTATGGTCTCGGTGCTGGTCATGTTCGTGTGGGGCTATTTTGCCGGCAGTTTTGAACACAGTTGGCTGGCTGTATTCGCGGGAGGCATTGCCATCGCCGTGATTTCTATTATCAGCAAGAAAAAGAACGGATAATCGACATTTCCGCAGAATCTGGATATTGCTTACCTGCACGCAGCAGGGTAAAGGGAGGCTGGTCGACTTTGCCCTGTGATTGCCGCACGCCGAAGTGAAGATGCAGGTGATGTTGTAAATCCTGTCGAATTCTGTGGAAGGTGAGAGTGACTTGAAAAATACCGATTGTCCTCTATAAAGCGACCGTTCAGACGAGAATCATATCATTTCTACACATTTTATATGCCCCATGCACTATACAGAGTTTGGCATCGAAGCGAGTCTGCTTTGCACAAGTGAAACGCAAGGAGTGTGGATGATGAAAAAGAGTGTTTTGGGACGTGCATGTATTGGCTTTGTCTTAGGCATGATGGCGTTTCTGCT
>JAFSZW010000371.1 GCA_017458865.1 Clostridia bacterium | reverse complement strand
GTCTTTAAGGTTCCAATCGTGGCACCTTCAAACCCTTTTACTGCCTGTCCTGCGCCATTCCATGCCCGTTCCCAATCGCCCGTGAAAAGCCCTACGATAATGTTTATGACACCGCCGACAATCTGTGCTACGGATACAACCCAGTTTATGATCGCAGAAATCGCTGTACCGACAATCCCCGCCGCGATATCGAAAGCCGCTCCCAGGATAAAGACTATATTGTTGAAAATCGCGCCGACAATCTCCGAGCCAGCCAAGCTCTGGCCCGTGATGCTGTTCCACACCTCGGCATATTTATTCAGCGCTTCGGAGAATTTCGCCTTGATGTTTTCAATCCATGCGCCGACTGTTCCGGATATGTGGTTGAAAACGATGGTAGCGGTTTCTTTCAGCTTATCGAAGTTGCCCGAAAGCAGGATGACAGCACCTATGAGTGCCACCACGGCGGCCGCTGCCAAAACGTATGGGTTCGCCAGTATGGGGCCAAGGCTGCCCATGCCCCGAAGCGTTCCCATTATGCCGCTCATTCGACCGATCACTGCAGTCTGTGCCGCCATGGCCGCTGATGCAATTTTTGTTTTCGCTGCCGCTATCAACGCGGAGTCGCCTATCATGTTGAATGTGGCTGCCAGCAGTTTCCACCCTGATACTGCCACATTGACCGTGAGGGCGGCCATGACAAGCCCGGCAATAGCAACAGCAGCTATTCCTGCGGCCTTGGCGATGTTCTGATGCTCTCCAATCCATTCCGCAAGCCGTTGCGTATACACTGCAGCAGTCTCTGCGGCCTGTCGAACCGTCGGAAGAAATGCATCTCCAATGTTCTTTGCCACGGCCTCAACAGCCGAGCTGAAACGGGTAAACGCTCCCTTGGTGGTATCCTGCATTGTCTCAGCAGCTTGCTTTGCCGCTCCATCGCAGTTCTTCAGCTTTTCATAAAACTCCCTGATAGAGCCGCTGCTGTTATTCAGTACCGATGCCCATCCTGACACGGCATTGATTCCTGTAATGGCACTGAGCGCCGCAAGTTTCTCCTGTTCGGATGCCCCTGCCATGCCTTTCTCGATCTGCTCAATGACAGAAATGAGCTGTTCGCCGGGTCCTTTCGTGGAGTCCAGCGTCACGCCATAGGCTTGCGCTACCGCATTGGCGTTTTCCCATTCCGCCTGTGCATCGGAAACGGTGATGCCCATCTCTTCCATGGCCTTGCTTGCCTTCTTGGGAGGCGCAACAAGGCGGAGAAGCCCTTGCCTGAGCGATGTTCCTGCTTGTGATCCGACGATTCCTGCATCCGCCATGAACTTTGCCATGGTGGCCGTCTCTTCTAAGGATGCACCGAAAGACCTTGCAACAGGAGCGGCGTACTTCATGGTTTCTCCCAAATTCGTCAGGTCGGTATTGGCATGGGTGGATGTGTATGCCAGAACATCAATGGAGTGCTCAATCTGGTCTGCTCCAAGACCAAACCCGGACATGATGTTTGTTGCGATTCGTGCGGCATCACCCAAAGCCATATTCTCTACCGCTGCCATGTTCAGGACATGCGGCAGGGATGCATAGATCTTTTCCGTGTCATAGCCTGCCCTGGCAAGCTCTGTTTGGGCCTGCGCCGCCTGGACAGCAGTGAATTGCGTCGCTCTGCCCATCTCGGAAGCCTGTGCTGTAAGCTTCTCCATTTCAGCGTTGACCTTTTCCCAGTTCCCCAGCTTGATGTTGTCCATCTGCGTCAGTGACTTGACCTTGGCCATCTCCGCCTCGAAGTCCATGGCCACGGATACGGCATCCGCAAACGGGGAAAGAATCGTCTTGGAGGCTTCCAATCCTGCCTGCCAGTTGCCTGTGGCGTTGTAGAAATCCTGTTGGGCTTCACCATGAGTCAATTGCCGCTGTTGCTGCTGCTGATTGTTGTATTGCTGTTGCACCCTTTGAGCCTGGGCCAATGCCTGCTCTGTTCGTTGGAGTTCCTGCTGAAGGTGCCGTTGATTGGAGGCGAAGAACTGCGTGTAAAAGCCTGAACGTTGGAGCTCTGCCCCCAACGACCGCAATGCTTCGCTGTTTCGTCTGTATTTCGCATCGGAAGCGCTCACGCCGGCACTGGCTTCCTTGAATGCCCGTTCCGATGCCTTTGCGGCTGCCTGGGCAGACTTATGCGCGGCTGTCAGCTGCACAAGGCTTGCCCGCGCCGCCTTGTATGCCTCCGGGTTCGCGCCCCGACTCATCCCTTCAAGGGCTGCCCGCGTCTGGTTGATTTGCGCCTTGTACTGAGCGGCGGTTGCCTGGTTCTTCCTGAATTCCGCCTCAAGCTGTGCCGCCTTGTTTTTCGCCTGCGTCAGATTTTCCCCTAAAGTCCTTGTCGCCTGTTCCAGTGCCTTGTACTTGTCCGCCTTGACTCTTATCTCGTTCAGGCGGTTCAGTTTCTTCTGAAGTTCCCCTGCAACTGCGGCTGCTCTGCGGACAGATTCCGGCAGGGATTTTTCCAGCTTCCCCTTGAGGGAAATCAAAAGTTCTAGTTGTCGTCCTGCCACTTCCCAAAGCACCTCCAGTATGGTATAATTAAATTAAGAAAATTTAGTAAAGGGAGTGAGGTCATGTCTTTGTATGGATTGGCAATGTGTTCCCACAATAACCCAGATCCTTGGCTGGCATGCCATTGGGGAATAATCGACCACCCTCACTACCATGACTGCAGGAACTGCAATCATGCCAACGCCGGTTGCGAGATTGGAGCTATTCATCTCCGAGAATTGGAGCTCGAAGATCAGATAGCGGAAACTAAACGAATCTGTGCCGAAATCAATGAGTTTTGCAATACTGACTTTGAAATCGAAGATGCCATCAATAGAGCAAATGCCATCAATAACGAGAACAGCTACAATGACTTTTGACCACCATCTGCCGCCTTCTGGCGGCTTTTTTATTTGCCTTTTTTCTTGAGCGCCTTGTCGTATTCTGCCTGCTCCGCCTTCTGTTCCTTCCTGACCTCCTCGATCCAGACGATGAACTCGTCGACCGGGAGGTCTAGGAAGAAACTGATCGGGGTTTTCGTATATCTGGCAAGACGCAGCGCATTCACTCGGATGTCGATGCGTCCTCCGAGTCCAGCAAAAAATTTTGCACCAGGTTGATTGTCGTGGAAAAATCTTTTGCTGGCAGGGACAGGATATCGTCATACTTCACCCCGGCGGCCACAGCTGCCACACGCGCATTGTATGCCTGGGAGAGGGACGGCACCGTAATCCTCGGGTCGTCCTTCTTGGCCTCCTTCTCGCACTTGAGAAGGATGTATCCGGTGATCTTGTCAAAATCCAGCTTCAGTTCCGTTTTCCCGTCTGCCAGGGGCTTTCTCAGCTTGACTGTTTCCATTCGCTATTCCTCCCGTCAGGACATCCCGATGGCGGCGCGGACAGCGGAAAGGTTGTCCGTGCCGTTGTTGATGTCCTTGTATCCGTACTTGTCAATCTCCCGCACCGTGGAACCGTTTATGTCGATGCGCAGATAGGTGGTCTCGATGGTGTTGGAGCTGTCCGTGGTGTTGCCCTGCTCGAAGCTGCCCTGCTCGTAGCTCTTGGACCTTCCACGGATGACCACACGATAGGAAACGATGTCATACTCGTTGGCACCGCTGTTCCACTGCTGGATTGCGCCATAAGCCTCCAAAGCCACAGCCCCGCCACCGCTCATCTTGACAGCCTCATGGGTGGGCGTTCTCCAGTTGATCTTCGTTTCCATGGACGTATAATGCCCCAGGACAGGCGCATCCACCTCTCCGGCCATGCCAACACCACTGACACTCTGCGTCATGTTTTCGAGGCTCGGAAGCTCGATGGTGGCAATGCCAAGGTCATTCTGTGCGCCCTCGTTGTAGACGCGGAAATCATTCAGGACTTCAGGAATCTTGTTCATCTCTCATCACCTCATTCCGTCTCAAAGAGCCGCTTGAAATAGCTGGTCTCGTATTCCAGGATATCCTCGATATCCTGCGCGGGCACCGGCGGCGTAAGCTTCGTGTGGACACGGAAGATGCCAGCCAGAAGATCCGTAAGGGGATTCTCTTCCTCCAGGAACTGAACCTCTGCCCCAAGGAGGTATTCACGGGAAACAAGACCGTTCAGACGGATCTGCTCGCTGGCGATGATGGAGCGGACCAGACGCTTGTTGAGAGGCCGGTCAACCTTCTGCCAATACGTAAGGATGAAGGTCCGGTACTGCCAGTCGAACATGCGGCGCGCACAG
>JAFSZW010000033.1 GCA_017458865.1 Clostridia bacterium | reverse complement strand
GATTGACGCAAAATAGCAGTTATAGTCATTGTGGCGCAGAAACGGAGCGGTCTGAGCATGGCCGCCCTCCCGCAGAATCCGCCGAAGCGTGGCGGACTGCATCAGGGGGCTTTCGGCGATGTTGTCAAAGAACGCCGTCAGCTGCCCGTCCGGGGTCTCATGGACCAGATTTACCTTGATCACCGAACACAGAATTCGGATGTTGTTTTCGCGCATGCCGTTCACCTCCTGCAGATTACGCTGCCCAACAGATGCCCACCAACAGAGACTTTGCTTCTCTGCATATCATATCACAGACTGGACAAAATCAGAACAAAAAGTTCCAGATCAGAATATTCCTCTGGATGGAACTGTGGTATGATACCGGTGCCATATCAAGGAGGCGTCATATGGAAATGAGCGTTGCAGGCGGCTGGGTCTGTGTGCCCGAATGGACCGCGGAGGATGCCAGAACCCGCATAGTTTTATATCGGAAGGTGCTGCAGCTTGCTGCGCCATCTGAATCCTTTCCTGTCAGGATCACTGCCTGCAGCCGCTACAGACTGTGCGTCAACGGGCAGTGGATAGGGCACGGGCCTGCCAGGGGCGACAGCCAGGTCTGGTTTGCAGACGAGTATGACCTCGCTGCGTATCTGCATATGGGTGCAAACATCATTGCCGTGTCTGTGCTCTGTCCGCCGATGGATCCCTCTGTAGGCAGTCACAGCCTGTTTCGGTTCGGCTTTCCGATGCTTTACACGGAGGGGCTGGGCATAGACGGATGGAAGTGCAGGATAGACCGGAATACGGTGTTTCCGCCGGAGGAGACCCGGTTTGCACCGCTTCAGATTCATGAGGTATCCGCGCCGGAATCAGATCAGATTGGCTGGTACCTGGACGGTTATGAGGACAGGACGTGGGCAAATGCTGTTCCCTGCGCGCCGGATGAGCTGCCAGCAGCTTTGCGGCAGTTGTGTGCGCGGGACATACCGCTTCCTGAATACAGGCAGCATGCATTTGAACTTCCCGTAAGGTCCGTTGGGCCGCGGCAAACGGTTTCCTTTACACTGGATGCAGGGGAAGAAATGTGCGCATTTCCGGCACTTGGACTGTCCGGCGGAAAGGGTGCCAGGGTTGAACTGCTCTACAGCGAGTGCTATGTCCTTGAGGATGGAAAGGGGAACCGGCTGGACAGTGTTCACGGACATTTGACAGGATACAGGGATGTCTACAGTGTTGCCGGAACAGCGGATGAGGTGTATATGCCATATGATTTCCGCACATTCCGGTTCCTACAGGTAACTGTCTCAACCGCAGATGCGCCCCTTATGCTGCGCTTTCTGAATTATACAGAGACCGGCTATCCGCTGGTAGCGAGGACACACGGCGAAACCTCAGACCCGACGCTTGCCCCGGTATGGGACATCAGCATGCGGACCCTTCGGCGCTGCATGCATGAAACGTATGTGGACTGTCCGTTCTATGAGCGGCTGCAGTACATCATGGATACCCGTTCCCAGATCCTGTACACATACGCTGTTTCGGCAGATGACCGGCTTGCACGCCGCGCCATAGATGATTTCTGCCGTGCACAGCGGCCGGACGGGCTCCTCAACTGCAGCTATCCCAATGTAAATACAAATGTGATTCCGGGATTTTCCATGTACTTTATCCTCATTGTGCATGATCATATGATGTACTTTGGAGACCCGGAGCTGGTCAGGCGTGCCCTGCCTGTCATCGTCCGCGCACTTGACTTCTTTGAATGCCGCAGGACCGCAGACGGTCTTGTCGCGCGTATCGGCAGCAGGATTGGGGATGGGCCCTTCTGGTCTTTTATCGACTGGGCTGAGCCATGGATGCCCACGGACGGGATGCCGGACGCCGGCATTCACGGCCCTGTCACCATGGAGAGCCTGCTGTACCTGCTGGGGCTCCAGCGTGCAGCGGAGCTGTGCGAATATGTGGGCGATGACCGGGCCGAAATGCTCAGACACCGTGCCCGTTCGCTAAGCGAGGCCATTCGCACGCATTGCATGAGCCAGGATGGGATTCTCACAGATGGTCCGGGCCGCCCGGAGCGCAGTCAGCACGCCCAGGTCTTTGGCACTCTGACTGGCGTTCTGTCTCAGGAGGAGGCCAGGCATGCCCTGATGAGGAGCATGGACGAACCCGGATTTGCACAGTGTACCGTTGCCATGACTTTCTATCTGTTCCGCGCACTGGAACAGACCGGACTGTATGACAGGACTGCCGGACGCTGGGATGTCTGGCGTGAGATGGTCCGAAATGGCTGCACGACCTGCGTTGAGGCGGAGCACTATGCCCGCAGTGAATGTCATGCCGGGGGCGCACTGCTCCTGTACGAGCTGCCCGCGGCGTTCCTTGGTGTTCGTCCCATTGCACCAGGCTATGCCCGCATTGCGGTTTCGCCGCAGGCCGGGCACCTGACCTGGGCATCCGGAACCGTGCATACACCGCGGGGGGACATCCGCGTTTCCTGGCACAGGGATGGCGAGGGGATAATCACCGAGGTAAGCTGTGATGATGCGCTGAAAGCAGATATTGTGACAATATCGGAACAAAAGAAGCAAAATATTGATATATAGAAATGACTCTCTGCTGTATTCTACGGGCAGAGAGTTTTTTTGTTGAAAGGATGATGGACATGGAACGAAAGGTCGTTCTGGACATCCGGATTGAAGCGAATGGTCCGGCGCTGCATATGAAGGGCGAGAATGCAGAGATTGACATGATTCCCTTCAAGGGGACTGTTTCGGGCGAGCTGTTCAGCGGCATTGTGGAGCCCTGCGGTGTTGATACGCAGATTGTCAATGCCGTGGCTGTCAGGCACATGTCCGCGCGGTATATCACAGACTCCGCAAATATTAGTTAAGCCCTTAGGCGATTAGTTATCAATCATTCAAAGAGGCCTAGAAATATAAGGATTTATTTAGAAATCAGAGGTTGACAAAAGTTTACTAATTAGGTATAATCCTCCATGCGAACATTAGTTATTATCCATATGGAGGAGGAACACCATGGCTAGGCCTGTAATATCGGGGACACATATAGTTCCGAAAGAAGTGTCTGCCCTGAAGCCAAAGGGCATCTCTTGTGACATCAAGGTTGTCATTACTGACTCTAAAACATCCGGGTCCCATAAGCATTACTATGTCTATGAAAGCGCCAGGACAGGATCTGGGAAGGTCATCGGGAAAATAGAAGGCGGCAAGTTCTGCCCTAACGCCAGAGGGAAACAAATTCTTGGAGGTAAAGGCGAGGATAAGCAGACTTCTGATTCAGCCAAACAGGAATCACCTAATAAGGAGAAACAGAATACTGCGTCCCATGGCCTGTCAGGCAAGGAACTGGAAATCGTGAAGGAGGCTGCAGCAAATCTGAATGTTAACGTCGACGAGATCGCACTGCAGCTTAAATCCTATGGGGAATACGCTATTGTATTAGCTTGTACTGGAGAAGTTCTGAAGATGCTGGAAAAGCGATTCAGCGATCGTGATTCCCGATTGATCTACGCTCTGAGTATCATCTACTTTGTACAGGAATATACTCCGGCCAGCTACATAAAGGACGTCTATGATGGATCGATACTTGCAAACAAGTGGCCAAGTCTGGCTATTAGTGAGAATAAGGTTGGTTCGTTCCTGAAAGCACTTGGGCAGCATCCAGCACTATGCGACACTTACTCTCAGGACCTGATTGACGCTTCGTCCGGTCTAACGGCTATTGACGGCCATGTCATCCTTACCTGTTCGAAGCAAAACGATCTTGCTGATTACGGCAATAAGTACCAAAAGATCGGGAATAAGCAGCTGAACGTATTGCAAGCTTACGACGCAATCAACAAGACACCGCTGACAAGTACAGCCTATGACGGAGATTTGGTCGATAAGATCTCTGTACAGGATCTGCTGGAGTCGTTTCACTTCCCTGAGAGGACAACCTTTCTGATTGATATGGGTTTCTATTCTGAAGAAGACATGGGATTGTATCGAATGGGAGGCAAACACTTTGTGATACCCGTTCCAGACGGTGCGATAATCAGCAAAGCAATGAGGTCCTCAATCACGTTTACTGGCCAATTCACCTATAAGAAAGTAGACGAGGACGGAGCTGAGCGTGAGATCATCATCCGGTACAGAGAGTCAACCGTCAAGGAACTGGAAGACCTGTATCAGGCAATATTGGATGAAAGAACGGAGAAGAAGAACCAAGAGGCAGCAGCTGCCTGCAAGGACGGAGAAAAGCCCAGGAAATACCCTCGCACGAAGGTTAAGCGGTCAGCATACGGCGATGATCGTGTAATCATGTTTAGAGACGAAGAGATGCATGCCAAGATGGTGGCAGAGTTCAGATCTCAGATTGGATCGGATGAGAAGCACACCGAAAAGAGACTCTTAGAACTGGGGCCCGAATTTGGTCTCATCATCATGAGGACAAACCTCTCAAAGGAGACAGTACCAGCATCCATGGTGTACACCAATTACAAGATGAGATGGACCATTGAAACGCACTACGACTTTGTGGAGAACACCATTAAATTCTGTGGTCTGCAGACATCAGACTACTGTTCTATGCAGGGGCTTAGCTTCCTCATGATTCCGGTTGGGCAGATCAAATCCGCTTTTGTAAAGAAAATGGCATCTGCTTCTCACTATGTCAGGAACCTGTCCATCAAGGAGTGTCTTACAAAGGCTAAATGCTTTAAGCTGGTACAGACCCAGGACAAGAAATGGCGCATATCGATGGGGACCCAAAAGAAGACCGAAATCTTACACGAGATGGGAGTTAATGTTTCGAAGGATCTCAAGGGACTGAATATGTCCCAGCTTTGAATCTCTGATCTCGGTCAAAAGATGTAGTTCTGCATTTTCGATCGGTATTCATGACATTTTATACTTGTCCCGTTTATGCAGAGAATCGGATGAACAACCTGTGCAATCGGTGTCGAACACACACCGATTGCAATAACTAATAATTACGGAGTCTGTGTTAAATCAGCATTGCTTATATAGGTATTCACTCCAGCGTCTAAT
>JAFSZW010000370.1 GCA_017458865.1 Clostridia bacterium | reverse complement strand
TTGACAACCCATTTGTTAATTTGCGTTTCCTCGCCGTTGATCTGGCCGCCAGCCATATATGCCTCGCCAGGAAAGATTGCACAGAAATAACCGGCTTTGAGCAAAACTGCGCTGCCCTGCGGTGCACCGTCGAGATTCCGTCCATCGGCTCCGTTCGGTAATGCTTCCGCCGGCTGCAGGTCTTCCATGGGACAGATATGGATAACCTCGCATCCACTGCGGGCGATCATCAGATCAATTGTTCTGTAATGCACCTCAAACCGCCGCTTCTCATCCGGCTTTGTCTGATATGTTTCTTCCCAGACCTCAACACCGGTGTTCCCCGGACGGCGGTTCTTGTATGCCGTGGCAATTCTTCCGGATCCGGGCATAATTGTGTCATACATTGGAAGACTTGAAATGGTATCAATGATCATGCGTATCTGCTCCTTTCTTTTCTGTACAATGTCTGTCTCAGCTATAAAACTGTACATTCTTTCTTTCCCTGACCATACCAGGCAGGGTGGATCGGGTTCTATCTTTCGCAGTCATATGCTGCTTCCAGATCACAGTTAAAGATTCTGACCTTCTTGAACGGATAATTATAAGCATGGCTCACAATGCAGCTCTGAGCAGGGACGGCCCGTTTCAGTTCATTCAAACAGATCCCATGGGCAGCTCCGTATCATTCTCAGCCTTAGCCGACGCATACATCTCCGCTTTATACTTCTGCGTTCCCTCTACCGGTAGAAAAGCAAGCACCAGTGGGGCATCATCTCTTAAATTGAGACCCATGTCTGCTGGAACAGATGATCATGGACTGGCGGCGCGTATACAGCCAGCCGAACCATTCAATCTTAATCCTGTCAGTAATGCCACCGTTTTTCCGAGGGCAGAGCACAGCGGAATGCCTGGACGATGTTTATGAGAATGCAGCGTCTGGTGTGCTTCCCTTCTTTGCAAATATCTCAACAGTTGGACTGGTAAATGTCAACCTGTCAAAGAAGAACACCGGACAGGACGCCATAAAGAAAAGCACATTCAGATAAACGCGGCAATCTGTCATATAGGCACCGGACATCAGCACAAACCATCAAAAAAGGCTTGTGGTTAGCACAAGCCCTTAGCTGGTTTAATCCGCTACCGGATGGTTCCGATAGTAGTTGATGAGGCAGCCATCTGCAATGATCTGGCGCTCATCAGGCGTCAGGGCACCCAGGCTGACCGTGAAGCGTTTTACCTCTCCGGACGCGTTCACTGCATATGCTGTGAATTCCGGTACAGCCTCGAGAACAGCTTTCCGGATTCCTGGAATGAAGACCCAGTCACCCAGTGCAAACGCACTCTCGTCCTTGACGAGGAGCGGTGCCATGCCCCAGTTGATGCAGTTGCTGCGATACCGTTTGGTAGCATACTCCTTCGCCAGGTTGGCGGATGCGCCAAGCACACGCTGACAGCTTGCAGCCTGTTCTCTGGCAGAACCATCACCGGGCTTTACAGCGAATATCGTACTGCCAATATCCGTATGTTCGGGATCAACAGGCACAACCTTAACCAGAGCATTATACACCTTTTTAACTTCCTCTGACAATCCCTTGCCAGCGATACGATCGCGTTCAATCTGCCGGACAGCCTTGGAGCGGCCGACATACTCAGGATCCTTCCTGGAAAGCGTAAACTCGCTGAGGCGCTCCGGATTGGAGCGGTAGGACGAGGTCTCACCAGATGGAATGAGTTCATCCGTCGTGGTAACCGGATCCGTAATATAGCTGCAGACCTTCACGAGAAGATCCTCAGTAAGCGCAGCCAGGGACGGCCAGTCCTTGATGTTCGGGCCGAACTTCAGTTCATGCTCCGGTTCCGGTTTGCCGTACCCGAAGTAAACGCGCTTATCATAAACCGCCTTATCGAAGACATACGGATACTTGTTATACTTGATATCCAGATCTGTAGCAGGCGTCAGCTTACCATGGTTGATCGCCGTTGCCGCGATAGAACGGGCATCCATCAGCGCGACAGCGCTCATCTGTCCCTCGCCTGGCTTGCTGCCCTCGCGGTTCGGGAAGTTTCGGGTTGCGTGACGGATTGAGAACTCACCGTTGGCAGGCGTGTCGCCAGCACCGAAACACGGACCGCAGAAGCACTCGCGAACAATCGCGCCAGCCGATGCAATGTCCGCCAGTGCGCCATTCCTAAGCAGCTGCAGGTAAGCCGGCATGCTGCCCGGATAGACACTCATGGTGAACGAACCGTTACCGGTGGACTGACCGCGCAGAATATCCGCAACAGCACACACATTGTCAAATGTGCCGCCCGAGCAGCCGGCTACAATGCCCTGCTCAACCCATACGCCACCGTCATGGACCTTGCTGACCAGATCAATCTTTGCACCAACAATCTGTTTATTGGCCTTGTCCTGGCAGGCCTGAAGGATATCCTTCGGATTCTCAAGCAGCTCACGAATCGTAATGGCATGGCTCGGATGCATGGGCAGCGCAATGGTCGGTTCGACCGTGCTGAGATCTATATAAACGCATCCATCATAGTATGCAACATCCGCCGGCTCCATCTTGCGATAGGCATCCGGACGCCCATGGACAGTGAAATACTCTTCAGTCGCAGCATCTGTCTCCCAGATAGACGACCAGCAGGTTGTCTCTGTCGTCATGACATCAATACCGTTCCTGTATTCAATCGGCAGTTTGGCCACACCGGGGCCAACGAATTCCATCACCTTGTTCTTCACGTAGCCATTGGCATAAACCGCACCGCAGATGGTCAGTGCGACGTCCTGAGGACCTACGCCCGGATGTGGTTCTCCGTCCAGATAGATCAGGACGACGCCTGGGCGGGTCACATCATAGGTCCGTCCAACGAGCTGCTTCGCCAGTTCACCGCCGCCCTCGCCAACACTGAGTGTGCCCAGTGCGCCGTACCTGGTATGCGAATCGGAACCGAGGATCATCCGTCCGCAGCCGGACATCATCTCGCGGTTGAACGAGTGGATAACCGCCATATTGGTTGGCACATAGATGCCTCCGTATTTGTGCGCAGCACTCAGTGCAAACATGTGGTCATCTTCATTGATGGTGCCACCGACCGCGCAAAGGCTGTTGTGGCAGTTTGTCAGCACATATGGCATCGGGAAGGCTTTCATGCCGGATGCCCTCGCTGTCTGAATAATGCCAACATATGTGATATCATGACTGGTCAGGCTGTCAAAACGCATCTGAAGGTGATCCATATTTCCACTCTTGTTATGAGCAGCAAGAATGCCATAGGCAATGGTTCCCTTCTGTGCATCCTCACAGGTCACCGGTCGTCCTGCCTTCTGAGATGCCTCAGCAGCATCGCCGACAATTTCTCTGCCGTTCAGCAGATAAACACCAGTATCATAGAGTTTCAGCATTAATACTTCCTCCAAAGTATTTTAAAAGAGAATCCCGGGGAATCCCCAAAGAAAAGGACACCCAGGACCCGGCATAAGTTCCAAGTTGATTTCCTTCTGTTTTCAACAGTACAAATGTCTGCCACCTCTTGAGCTGCCCAATTCCAGCATTTTCCCACATGTAACTCAACAGACAGGTTCATCATAAATAATCTATTATTTTCATGCAAATACATTTTAGTGAATAGTTGTCATAAGAAAAAACTTATGATAAACTTTGATACGTCCCATATCCGTCACTTAACTTTACGGTTTCAACTTTTTCCGCAGTCATTCCCTCGTTTTCATTCATTCTGATCACTGCCGTTTTGGAGCTCATGGTAAAATGTTGTCGAATTGGCAACATCATGTCCTTGAAACGTATTCCCCGAAAAAAATCATTCTTCATGATGAAGGCTCACTTTACCGATATCTTTGAAAATACCGACACAATTCCCCAATTGACTGTTTTTCTGTTCATTTATTCTAATGGTTTTTCAGCATGGGGGTCAGCATGATAAATCTCAAGCACATTTCAGCCGTTATGGCTGTTGTCCAGGAAGGCTCGTTCACAGCCGCCAGCAAAAAGCTTTTCATTTCCCAGCCTGCTCTTTCGCAGACGATCAAGCAGGCAGAAAATGACCTTGGTGCCCCCATCTTTAATCGTCTGTCGAGCCCGGTGGAACTGACCTATGCCGGGAAAATCTTTGTTGACTCCGCGCAGCAGATCCTGATGATTGACCATAATCTCCACGCTATGGTTGCGGCAGCAAAAGGCGAGATCTTTGACCGGTTCTTTCTCGGTGTTTCCATGCAGCGAAGCCAGCACCTGCTCCCTGCCGTCATCCCGGAATTCATCAGGATGTATCCGCATGTCAGACTGGTGCTGCAGGAGGAGACAAGCATGACGCTTGAGCGCATGACGCTTGAAAAGCAGTGCGATCTGGCGCTTGTAACCAGTGACGCCAAGCGAAGCCAGCTCGAATACCTGTCGATCCAGAATGAGCACCTCGTCCTGATTGCCTCGAAGTCCGCGCCCATATCAAAGCGAATTGCCGACGGTAGTCCAATCGACATCACCGAGGCTGCTCATGAGCACTTCATCAGCATGTGTGCCGGGCACAGCATCCGTATTCTCCAGGATCTCCTGTTCGAGCAGAACAACATCTCACCTGAGATTCTTCTCGAAACGCATAATATGGAAACCGCAAAGCGGCTCACATCGAAGACAGACGCCGTTTTCCTCCTGCCCGATTCATACCTGGCATATGACCATGAACAGTTCCCGGTAAACGTCTATCCGCTCCGCGTCTCAGGGCCAAGTCATCCGTTCTATGCCTGTTATCTCAAAAAAACGGAACTGACCCCTTATGCAAAGGATATGATTCGGATCATCTGCAGACACATGAGTGTCCCCTGCCCGATTGATTCATGATTTTCGGTGTATATTTTACTGTTATCTGGATACTGCCTTCGACTTTTCTTCCGACTTTTCATCGTCAAATCACGCATTTTCAATTGATCTTCTCCGCCCGATGCGGTATACTTTCCGTATCTCCAGGCGGTTCCCTGGCATTCCCAATTTCCCGTTTTCAGGAGGCAGAGACAGCCAATGAGCAACATCCTGCATCTGAACAATCTGAGCAACGGTTTTCATGCAGACACTGCCAGATCACAGAATCTGGTTGGCAAAAAGCTGCTTTCCATGCGAAAGGTTCTTGAATTGAAGCAGTCCGATGTTGCCGATCGGCTGCATGCAATGGGCGTCGATGTTTCGCCTCAGATCATCAGCAAGTGGGAGCGGGGCGATGTCCTCCCGAATGTCTATCAGTTTCTTGCCGTCTGCAGCGTTCTGAGGCTCAATCCGGCTGTTTTCACCGGTGAGATACCCCCGGTCAGCGAATCAGACGATGCCGACCTCAATGCAGACGGGAAACAGCGTGTACGGGAATTCCGAAACTATCTGGTTTCAACAGGCAAGTATCAGCCCAGGCCTCACATAAAACGAATCGCCGTATTCATTTCCCGTTACAGGGCATCTGCCGGAAACGGCTTTGACCTGGCCAACGGAGATGATTTTGAAAAGATCATGTTCCCCGAGGACAGGATTCCATCGGGCACAGATTTCGGCATCCACATTGACGGTGACAGTATGGAACCGGTTTACCATGATGGCCAGATTATCTGGGTCAAGCAGACCGCATTCCTGAATCCCGGCGAGATCGGCCTGTTTGTTCTCGATGGCAAAGGCTATGTCAAGCGGTATGAACTGCAGGCGCCGGATGCTGCCTCTCTTGATGAGTTCACTGACAGCGACGGCAACCTGCTGAAACAGCCCGTTCTCGTTTCCTACAATGACGCTTATGCGCCAATCATTGTCCGCCCGGAGATGGCATTCCGCATCTGCGGCAAAGTGCTGAATTAAGCACAGCGTCCTTCAATCGCATCATGTCCTGCTGAGGCAGGTTATATATAATAAGAGGAGGTTTCCTATGAGCACACCTATTTCCCAGGACCAACGGAAAGCTGTCCGGCAGTATTATGCCGATACCATAGCCCGGCTCAAACAGACCATTAAAACTGACATTGAACGAATCGGCGGCGAGGATATGCTTACTCAGCGCGTCGATATCCTTGAATGGACAATGTCCGCTGAGGAAGACCTCAAAATGTTTGAGGAAGTTATCCGCCTGCTGGATGGCGCAAACAACGTGGATGGAAACCTGATTTCAGCCGCCATCGTGGAGAAGCGTCACAACTGTCAGCATGACCGTGAGGAAATCGAAAAGCTGAAAGAGGAGATCCTCAGGCAGGAGCAGGCGCTCGCGGATACGCAGAAGCAGCTCGAAATGGACAAGGATGCCCTTGACGTTCTTACCGCTGTTTTCGCGCCGCACTGATGCTCCCATCCCATAGCATCCCATATCCGACCGACGGGGATGCGTATCGCCGCTCTTTATGGCCAGATCATTCCCTGAATTACAGACACCTTTCCAGGTGCAATGCCTCTTTCACCCCGTGATCGCCGGCGCAGCCCATGGCTGTGCCGTTTTCTATGGCAGAGGCTGCGATTATTTATGCAGCAGCCTCTGCTTCCCTGCATAATATGCAGCTTTGCAGATCATAACCAGGCAGATCTTTTATCAGGCAGGTTTTCTCCAGAAATCCCTATTTTTCGCAGGCGTCGTTATTCATTTCTGACAGAATGGAAATCCGATTTTGTCCATTCAGAATGGCCCTGATTCCGTTTTTCCCGACTTTCCATTCAGATTGGCGCTGGCCTTCCGTCTGTGCGCCTCTTTAAAATGAATAATTATTCA
>JAFSZW010000369.1 GCA_017458865.1 Clostridia bacterium | reverse complement strand
TATTCGGAATCTTGTAGATGTTTACCAGCTCATCTATCATGATCATCATGCCTGTATAGCCGGCCAACCTGAAAAACACGGCAAAGAGCTTGAGATAATCGTACCAGTCATTATCCGTAATGATGATGTTTACACCCAGGTCCTCCCGGGCCTCGTGTTTCGTCGTGTACTCACCGCGGAACCATCTTACAACCTTCATTTTGATGTCATCATCGCCGTCCAGATAGGCATGATAGTACATGGACAAGAGGTGCGCAAACTCATAGCCGTGGACCATCTCGGCAACGGAGCCGGTCACCGCAACGATCTTCGCGTCCACCGCCCGGGTCAGTGCCGGATCGCCCGGTGCAAGACCGCTTTCCTGAACTGCCTCGCTCTGCACGCTGCTGATCCACCGGTCCAGCACAAGTGAAAGCGCACCGCCCTCCGGCTTTGTCTTCGTGGAGAGATTGCCGATCAGCTCGCGATACGTTGCCAGTCCCTGGCCCTTGTTCCCCTGCAGCCGGCGCTCCGGCGACAGGTCCGCATCGGCAACAATGAAACCGCGGTCCATCACGTAGTTGCGGATCGTCTGGATCAGAAAGCTCTTGCCCGAGCCGTATCTGCCGACAATGAACCGGAACGCGGCTCCGCCCTCCGATATGATCTCGACGTCATGCAGAAGTGCCTCTATCTCACTCTTCCGTCCAACCGCAATATAGGGCAGTCCGATTCTCGGAACGACACCGCCCTTCAAAGAATTCAGCACCGTCTGTGCGATCCGTCTGGGTACCTTTTTCCCCTCATTTGCCATCTGTCTATCTCCTGCCATCTCCGGCCATCCTGCTCAATACAGGCTATTCGCCCAGCAGCCTGACCAGGTCCTCCCGGTAATCCTCTACAAGAACAATCCCGTTTCCATCACATTCAAGGACATTGTCCCCGATCTCATCAAAAAGCACCTCATTGATCCCATCCGCGACAACGGTTGGCATCACATGATGTGACTGGAATAGCGCTGCTGTCGGCTCATCCCGCAGCAATGCCCGCAAAACTGCCAGCTGCACCGCATCCAGCCCGATCTCTGCCCCCATCGTTTCCGCGGACACCTGAGCAGGGCCGGCCAGCGAATTATCATCTGTCTGGCATGGCGTTTCTACCTCCGCCCCGTTTGCAGCCTCGGCTGTCTGCAATCTCTCATCTGCCTGCAGCCCATCTGTCTGTCCTGCAGAAGGCGCTGCGTGAGCCGGCATATCGTCCATCTCGTCTTCCGTAAGAAGACTATCCCTCGTCCGGTCTGCATCCTGGCGAATCCTGTCAAGTCCGGCGAAATCAAAGGTGATCCTCCGCTTCTCCGCCTCTGCCTTGGCCTCAGCCGCACGGTCTGCCTCAAGTACAGCATTTATATACGGTTCCGTCCATTGGAGGAACGGATCCACCTGCAGCGTATTCGCGTGGATCGGCAGATACTCCCTGAGCCTGCGTTCCATCTCCCGAAGGATGCCCTGGAACACATCTTTTTCAAAATATGCCGTATCATAGCTGCTTTCCCACCATTGCGTACCATCATACGTATAGCTTCGGCACGGGTTCAGCACATAGCGAGTGTCCTTTTCTATCGTCCGTTCCAGATAAACTGCACCAAACATTATCTTCTTTGGCGCCGTCTTTAAGTGCCCAAAGCAGACCGTAAACAGCGTATCCTGATTGTTTTCCCGGCGCATTCGATCTCCGGTCCGCCACAGTTCTGCAAAGAGATGTTTCCCTTTTTCAGGCGCCTTTTTCATCACGCTGGATTTCTGCAGGATCTTTGAGCCAAAGAACAAGAGCGCATTGTATACCGCGTCATCTGTCTGCGCATCTGAATCCTTAAGCACAGCGATCATATCATCATGTTCCCTGATCGCGGGATCCATATGCGGATACACCATCTCTGGTGAAATCCCGTGAAGTACGGCAAAATCAAGTATCCAGCGATTGAGCTGCTGTCTCTCCTTATCCGGATAATTCGCATATCCCTTTTGAAACTGAATCAACTTTTCGAGCGCCTGCTCCGGCGACGAGACGCCAATCTGGTTGATCAGTTCAAACTGATACAACCGTGGGAATACATTGTTTGTCTGATTGTATATTCCTTTCCTTACCTGAGTCCGCCAGAAAAAGTACGCATACAGTTGCGAGGTACTCAGGTGCTGGTACGTTCGCTCAAAGCCATATACCTGCACCGGCGGACCTTCCATGGTAACCTCATAGTCCGCCATGTATTCTCCCTGACGAACGAAAAGGCTTTCCTGGCTCGTGACTGACTTACCATACGGTCCAGTCATCCTTTTCATGTTCCATATACGGTCAAGGCCAGATCTGCTTGCAACGCCTCCCCGCTGGGTTCCCGCACCCGGAATCGGCGTAGCAGCGTATGTCTTATCGCCAGCATCTGATGTGCCCCATTCGCCGCTTCCCGGATAATATGATTCATCACCCGTTCCCTTTGGCTCCAGATCGAGATCATAAGTTGCCGTCACATTGCGTGAGGGCTGGCTGCCTGACTGGGACATATCTGCCGTTTCCTGGCGAACGCCTGCACCTGATATCGGCGTATCCAGATAGGTCCTGGTGGCTCTGCGTTTGGGCCGCTTCCTGTCAAGGGTTATGGGGTATCCGCTCCGTTCATCCGTGAGCATCGCCTGGTCAAGGAGTCGGAATACGGCATCCCGATCTGTCGTCGCCCCAAAGGTAATACCGACCCAACGCTCGCCTCTCATCCGAAACGGCTTGGACACGTACGGAACATGCTCATTAAGGACTTCCTGTCCACATTTGAGATCACAGCACTCGGGCCTTTTTTCTTTGCTGTTCCTCGGTGTCCGGATGAGCAGCGCAATCCATTGCTCTGTCGCCGGATTAATCAGTGCAGAGTAGTCCGGCAGCTCGTTCCATTTGTGCTCCTCACGGAGATGGTACTTTTTAAGTGCATAGTCTACCAGCTCTGACAGTTCCACATGCTCACCTCATCCCCATCAGCCAATCGATTTTACATAATAACGGCAATGACCGTCCGCAGACGGTCATTGAAAACAGGTTCACCTGTCCAACAGTTCAACCAGCCTGGCGCTGCCTGCATCGTGCAGGGCGGTCTGCCATGCCGTCCAATTGGCATCATCCAATGGAATCTCACCGGTCACAAACCTGGCAATGCCCCGGTCCACCTGTTCGGTTAGTTTCAGCATGATATCACTGACCTCATCAGATATCTCCGCCGGCAGGAAATAACTCGGCAATACACGCTCGCTGCAGGCATGCACTTTCTCACTCTCTGCAAAGACATGCCGGTCTGCATCACTGTCAACTGCCTCGACGATTCTGTATGGGAACTGGCCGGGTATCGTTGTTCCTGTGTATATGATCTTGTTTGAACGGATGGATTCAATCTCGCTGCTGTCACCAAGGATATACTCCCAGTACCCATCCTGTGTGTACTGGTAGTCCTCGCCCTCAACGCCCACATAGGCAAGCGCGGCGCCCTCTTCTGAATACAGCGCGTCCACCCAGCGAAGTGCGGACGCCGGATCCTTGCAGCGTCTGGTTACCGCAAACGTCCCTGGCCAGACCGGTCCAAGGAGATCACGCCAGCGCGTCCGGCCGTCCGGTCCCGGGATCAGGACTGCCCGGTAATTGAGCACATCATCTGCGTCCACACTGGTATACGGCGTCACAGTCACAAGCATGCCGATGGTATTGTCCGGCTTTTTGTTGTTGCTGCTGGAATTCGAGTTTACATTTTCCGTGAGCTGCAGCGCAGAGTGTGCAGCTGTAAACGCATCCGAACGCATAAGGCCGAGATCATACCAGCTCTTCAGCGTTTCAACAAATGTCCTGTACTCCGGCTGATCCGGCGCAAATGCCAGCGTTCCGTCCTGCAGGCGGCAGACATTGTAATCATCCGCCACAATGCCAAAGAACGGCAGCAGCCATTTCATCTCATACACGCCAACCAGATTAAGCGCCGCTTCATCCAGCTTTCCGTTCTTATTCGGATCGCCGGTTGAGATGGCCTTGAGCGCATCCGTGAGCCCATCCAGTGTTTCCGGGAAGGGCACACCAAGCGTCTCAAGCCATTCCGCGTTCAACCATGCGCACACCTGACGCTCATGCAGGTTGATAAACGGCAGTGATGCGATCCGGCCATCCTCAAGTGCTATCTGCGTCCGCCATTCCGGGTGCTCCGCAAGCAGGGCGGACAGATTCGGCATATTCTCCTCAATGAGCGGGGCAAGGTCAATCACGGCACCGCTTTCAATCAGTCCTCTCTCCTGGTCCCGGGTCAGGCATGCCTTAAACAGGATATCGCACTCCGGCTCACCGGTCATCATCTGGCTGAGGAATGAGAGATATTCCTTTTCCTCCGATATTCCCCGTCCGGTCACCTCTATGCCGGTCAGGGCTGTCATCCGGCTGAAGAACGCGTTTGTTTCCCAGTTTCTGGTGACACTCTCCGTCTCATATCCTGCAGCTGCAAGCGGCTCCGCCGCCGCCAGTCCGCAGAAAAGGAGACACAGTGCAAGGAGCACTCCCATGGATCTTTTCATTCCAAACCTCCGTGGCCTGTAATTGATTGAATCGGCGGACCCGCCGCCCGAATAGTCTGTTATGCCTTCAGTGGCCGATTTTCCGCCGGATCTTCCCGATTCCGCCGGTCACAAGCGTCCGTTCAGATGCGTTCATTCCAAGGAAATATACGCAGAGGCAGAACACTGCAGCATATGGAATTGCAAAACCGAGCACACCGAAATAACCGGCAATTCTGAGCTTCATTACCACCAGCGTTCCCAGTGCAATCGCGGGGAGCATGGATGGACAGATGGACAGAACGCTCTTCCAGAATGCCTTCATATCAAGCCCGATATGCCTCTGGTAATACCAGTTCATGACCAGTCCGTTCCCAAGCAGCAGCGAAATCGCCGTGCCCATAGCGCAGCCAATTCCGCCAAAGGCGATGCCCAGCGGAATGCTGATCGCCACATTTCCCGCCGCCATGCAAATATATACAATGGAGCGGAACTGATGCATGTTCTTCGCGCGCTGAATCTCTATGCCGATGTTCTGAATGAGCGGAATGGTCACCGGCACCATGAGCAGGAGCGCAATGAGATAGGCATCTCCATACTCAGCGCCGCCCCAGGCAATGATGAAGGGCCGTCCCACAAAGATAAAGCCCGTCAGGAACAGCATGAGCAGCATGAACTGAATGCGCCCGACCCGGATGAACAGATCTGTCAGCTTCCTGTCCGGCTCTGCCTCCGTCGCCACAATCCGGTTGATCTGCGGCGTAAACACGCCAGAGATGGAGGTGGAAATCGTCATGTAATACCGATGGAGCTGCGAGCCTACGCCGTAAATCGCCGTTGCTACGGTGCCCGAGACGATACCCAGGATGGTTGTATCCACCGTCCAGTTGACCTGGTCGATGATCATGTTGAGGAAAATGAAAAAGGAGAATCCGGCCATTTCCCGGAGCAGTGCGAAATCAAAATGACCGAATCGCATCCGCATGCCCAGTTTCCGCTTGCAGTAGATGTAGCTGCTCAGATCCGTCACCGCACTCAGGACGACGGTGACAATGACCAGTGAAACCGAACCAAAGCCCATGAGGAGGAGCGGCAGCATGACAATGGGGTTGAGTATCGTCCGGATCATGCTGATCATCCGCTGGAAGAAGAAGCGTTCCCTCGCCGTAATAAAGGACGTAAAGACGCTGCATGGGAACGATACTGCGATATTGACGACCAGCACTGCCATGAGGATGCGCGCCGTTTCAATTTCCTTCGGCGTCAGCTTGGCCGCGAATATCCGGTGCACATTTGCCACCAAGATGCCGCCGACCACAAGGCTCATGGCGCCGATGACCAGAAAGATGGTAAAGAACATCCCATTGATTCTGGAAACGCCCTCATCGCCATCCTTTGCCTCAGCGCGCGTAAAGAAGCGCATATACGCGCTTCCAAGGCCGAAACTCATCAGGCTGAGGTTCGAAATAAAGCCTGCTACCAGTGTATAGGTGCCGTATTCGCTCTGCCCCAGCAGGCGGAGCATGACGGGCGTATAGACAAGTGACAGAACGGTAGAGAGTATCGTCTGTCCGTATGATAAAAGCACACCTGCTTTTTTCTGATCCATATTGCCTCTGCTTAAGTCATATTCCCGCATCCCTTATCTGCCTTCCATCCGGGATGCTCACTGATTTTATCACGAACAGGCCTGCTTGTGCAATCCATGCCGAAAAGGCCGGACACGTATCTGTTCTCCCGCTCAGCCCGGTATTCCCTTCCCGACGTACACGCTTCAAAGCTGGCACTCAGCCTGTCATTTATCAGCCAAACCGCAGGCGTACTGGTTTATCCGGCAGCCACAGATTGCATGTCTTTATGGGACTCCGCGAGCCATTAACAGCCAGGCCAGATATCCCATCCGCACACCTGCGTCGGAGTTGACAAAACAAACCCGTGTGATAAACTAATGGCATTGCACGCATCAAAACACATACACAACAGAAAGATGAGGACAGATCATGATCAATCCCCTGGCGCTTACAACTGAACTGGACCGCATTTTTAAGGAAAACAACCTAGCCGGTGTCAGTGCCTGCATCATGGGCCCTGAAGGCATGCTCTATGAATACAACGCCGGCTTTATTGACCAGGATGAATCCGTCGCCCCCACCCATGACACGCTGTTTGGCATCGCCTCCATGAGCAAATCCATTACAGCGCTGTGCACCTGTCTGCTGGCACTTGAAGGCAAACTGAGCCTTGACGATCCCGTCATCCGGTATTTCCCAAAGTTCCGCATTCCCGGTGAACCGCGCGAGGCCGTGACCGTCCGTCAGCTTGCCATGCACACCACAGGCATTCCGCCCATGGAGCCGCTTGAGTGGTCTATCGTCATGAATACCCCTGGCCGGGGCGAAGATGAGTACGAGAAAAAGCTCCGTGCATCCTCGCCGAACACCATGGACACGATTGAGCAGATCATAGACTACATTGCTGCGTGTCCTTACCCGAATACCGGCATGCCAGGACAGAACCTCAGCTATTCCAACGAGGGATACGCCATTCTATCCTACATCGTGGACCAGGCCGCCGGGATGCCGCTTGAGCGTTTCATGCACAAACGCATCTTCGAACCGCTCGGCATGACCCGCTCCATCCTGGACAACGGTCATATGGCCGCATACGCACTCTCAGGCGGCAACATGACCTCCCTGTTTGAGATGCATGACGGTCAGCGGAAATGCGATGACAACTGGTCCGTGCTGCCGCCGTTCAGAGGTTGCGCCATGGTAAAGTCCACCTCAAGGGATATGGCCGTCTACTACCGTATGCTTGCCGCCTACGGCATGCACGAGGGAAAACAGGTCATCCCGCGGGATGCGGTAGAATTGCTGCTGGGCAACACACATCCGGTCCGTTCCACGCTGACCATGTGCATGGGCATAAACAAACGTGCTTTCCGCGGACATGTGCTCTGTGAGCATGCCGGTGGATTGCATGGCGTTTCAACCAAGGGCGGACTCGTTCTCGGCGAGGGCATTGGTATGGCCGTCCTGTGCAACCAGGGCGATGAGGATATGGACCCGTTCCTCTTTACCATGTACAACGCCGTGCTTGGACTCCCGCTTGATACCAGTCATGAATGGTTTGAAGCTGCCGACTACCCCTTCACAGACTATGACATGCTCACCGGGCGTTACATCTGCCACGAGGGCATCCCGGCTGTGTTCACCCTCTCACTTGAGGATGGAAAGCCCGTCGGGCAGCATGATGAAACCAAAACCAGCCTCATCTACTGTGGTGGAACCCGTTTCCGGTCCATGAAGGAAAACGGCACACTTTGCTCACGCATTGAGTTCCTTGTGGCAAACGGCAAAGCGTGGGGCGTCCGCTGTGGTACAAGGATTTATCACCGCATAGCCGAATAAAGGATCCAGGGCCAGGAAGCAGCCGCTTCCTGGCCTTTTGTTTTCGTAAAGCCTCCTGCCGGATCCTGAGCAGCTATGACAAATCCAAGGATTATGCCCCTTTCTGATTCCCCTGCAGCTGCCCGAAAATCCGTTCCCTTTCTCTGCATTTCCGAATTTTTTGAATCATTTCAAATTTTTCTCGTGAATTTTTTGAAATGTATCAAATTTTTCGCATTATTTTTCTGAATCATTTCATGTTTTTCTTGATTTCATTTTTTTTATTCTGTTACAATTCTATCAGCTTCAGACCATCCCGCTGTATGCTGTATTCTGCCTTACCAGACAATGAATCCGGGTGTATATAACGGCAGCTATCAGCATGCAACTCGAACAATGCTAATTCCCGGGCATAACAGAAAGAAACAGCCAATTCCAATGGAATTGGCTGTTTTCTTATCAGCGCTTTATCTTC
>JAFSZW010000368.1 GCA_017458865.1 Clostridia bacterium | reverse complement strand
GAACGATCGGTCACTTGTCAAGGCTTACTGTGAAATTGTGTCGGGCATGATCAACAATGCCCTGCTTTGTCAGAGTATGAAAAATCTTACCCTGTCTGCGGGTAAGATTGCATGTATCAGAGATGGAAAACGATGATACCGGTAACGATGATCAGATTCCCGATGATCTTCCTGGGCGTCATACGTTCGTGCAGGAACAGAAAGCTGAAGATCAGGATGAGCGGATAGGCTAGTGCTTCGTAAACCGGTCCGCTCTTGTATCCGAGTCCCAGATGGTAGGCCAGGATGAACAGCAGGGTGGAGATAACCATAAGGCCATAGCCTGAGATCACGTACGGGTTCAGATACTGCCGGATAAGCGTGGGATATGATTTGTTTGCGCCTGTTTTCAGCAGCAGCTGGGAGACGGAGGAGATGAATACGGCGGCGAGCACAGCGCCGATTGAAGATAGACTGTTATTCATCTGTATTCACCACCACTGTTCCGATAATCACAATTATGATGCCGATGACGTTGTTCCTCGTTATGGTCTCATGGAAGATGAGCACCGCCCAGAGCATGGACCAGAGCAGTGCAAGTGCCCGCCCGGCATAGGCGATGGTCAGGTCAAGGCGCTGGATCATCTGCTGCCAGAGCAGGGCATAGATGCCCAGGAGCATGATTTCACCCGCGTAGGCGAGGATGAAGGGCAGAGACAGGAACGGATAGTCAGAGGCAATTTTGCTCATGACATTGGCCAGTGAGTAGATGATGACCACAAACTGCAGCGCTATGAGCAGAAATGCCTTTGAACGGGCTGCCGGCTGTTTCATGCTTGCACCTCAAGCCCGGCTGCCCGGGTGAGCTGTTCAGGGGAGTCGCCTCTCAGAATATAGAATCCGTAACGGGTAGAACTATCTGTAACGGGCTTATCCTCGGGAATGAGAGTCTCACTGGTTCTGAAGAACAGATCCGGTGAAACCGCCTCAAGGCTTTGCATATGCTCAAGATCTGCATGAGAGAAAATGAAGCGGATGGCGGCGGCGCCGGCGTGGGATTCGGGGACAAAGGACGGGGTGATGCCAAGGGCAGTATCGAGTACCTGACCTACGAAGTTTATGCCCGTAGAGAGCGGTACCAGATCGCTGCCAATGCAGTCGCCGCCCATCCTGGCGCCGATCTCGATCAGGTGAATTTCGCCTGACTGCGGGTCAATTCTGAATTCAGAATGGGATGCACCGCACAGGACATGGAGCGCATCAAGGCCTTTGAAGACGGTCGCCTGAACGCGGCTGAGCGTATCCTGGCTGAGGCCGGCGGGCTCAATGTGTCCGGTTTCGATATAATGCGGTGCGCCGGTCGTGAATTTTCTGGTCACGGCGAGCATGGTGTGGCTGCCATTAAAGGAGATGCACTCGCAGCTGAATTCAGGACCGGTGAGGAATGATTCAAGGATGGCTGCCTTCTCAAAGGACTGGTTGCAGGCGTTTTCTATGGATTCCCGGAGAACGGCTGCATCCGGCTTTGTGACTTTCCGAATGCCGCGGCTGCCGGAGCGGTCTGTCGGCTTGACGATCAGGGGAAATGGCATGGTACGGAGCAGCTCAGCAATGCGGTCATCTGAGAGCGGCAGCACAGCTTTGGCGAAGGTCGGGACGGGCAGGCCGGCATCACGGAATGCCTTGCGCATTTCGTACTTGTTGGTGGCAATGACGGCAGTTTCCGGCGGATTGCCCGGAAGACCCAGCTGACTGGCGACATAGTTCACCGTGATGGCTGCCAGATCTGACCCGATGGAACAGACGGCATCTATTCCAATGGACTGGCAGATGCGAAGAATTTCGTCCTTTTCGGTGATGCTGACCGGATAGAAATGGCTGGCAGTGCGTTCGCCAATGGCGCCTTCCTGCCAGGCAAAGACGTGCGTCTCATATCCTCTTCGGTTCGCTTCGAGGATCAGGGGATTCTGAAAATCGTTTGCGCCGATTATGGCAATCTTAGTCAAGATGAGATGCTCCTCTCTCGCTTTTGACATCTGGCACGGCGTCCGGCGGACAGGCCTGACGCATGATGATGGGCGGCACGGCAGGCTTTGAATGAATCTCATCCGGTGTCGCATTCGGCGGATTGAGGATGGTGCGGACCACGTAATCCGGTCGGTGCTTGACCTCGGTAAAGATATTGCCGATATAGACGCCCAGGATACCCATGAACTGCAGGATAATGCCGCCCAGGAAGTACAGGGAGACGATGGTGCTGGTCCAGCCGGACGGTACATCGCCTGTAAAGAAATAGCAGATGACTTTCCAGATGATGTACAGGAAGGAAAGGATGGAAATAAGGAATCCAATCCGGACGGCGTAGACGAGGGGCTTATTGGACTGAGAGGTAATTGACTGGACGGCCAGATTGATTTTCCTCCGGAAATTGTAGGAGGATTCGCCGGCATATCGGGTATCCGCTTCAAGGTCAATGGTGCTCTGCTTGAAACCGAGCCAGTTCAGGATAAGGGTGAATGAACGGTTGTGCTCGGGCAGCTGGCAGAAGCGGTCTATGACCGCTTTCCGGCAGATGCACAGATTGGAAGTGGAACCGTCAAAGTGTCCGTCCGTGACGTAATTGTAGATTTTGTAAAATGTCTGGGAGAGGAAAATGACAAAGCCGGTATCCTTCCGGTCCTTTCTGCGTGCGAGGACGATGTCATAGCCTTTCTGCGCCTCAGCATACAGGTCGAGGATGCCCTCGGGCCGGTCCTGCAGGTCGCAGTCCATGAGGACGGTCCAGTCGCCGGATGCATAATCCATGCCCGCAGCTGTAGCGGAGAGCTGACCGAAGTTCCGGGAGAGGTCCAGCCCCATGACATGCGGATCCTGTGAACAGACACGCTCAATTTCTGCCCATGAACCGTATGGACACGCATCATTGACCAGGATGATCTCATAGTCCGGTGTCAGCTGCGTAACCGTGTTCCGGATGCGCGTACAAAGGGTCTCGACTGCCTCAGGACAACCGTATACAGGGACAACAACGGATATTTTCATAGTCAGCCTCACGCAAAGAATTGCCTGGTGTACTTGATAACCTGCTCAATATCGCTGTCCGGAATGCCGTAGTAGATCGGCAGACGGACGAGGCGGTTGGACTCGGATGTGGTATAGCGGTCCGTGCCATGGAAACGGCCGAATTTGAGCCCGGCAGGCGCTGAATGCAGGGGAACATAGTGGAATACCGTCTGCACGTCGTGATCCCGCATAAACCGGATGTATGCCTGACGTTCCTCGAGATCTCTGCACTTGATGTAGAACATGTGCGCATTGTGGACACATCCCTCGGGGACGGTCGGCAGGACAATGCGCTCCTGACGGGCAAGAGAGGAGAAGGCGTCCATGTAGATGGCATGGGTTCTGAGCCGGTTTTCATTGATGATGTCCGCGGCCTCGAGCTGTGCCCAGAGGTATGCCGCGTTCATATCGCTTGGCAGATAACTGTCGCCGAAATCCACCCAGGTATACTTGTCTACCTGACCGCGATAGAATCTGGAACGGTTGGTGCCCTTTTCGCGCAGGATCTCCGCACGCTCATTGTTCGCCGGATCCCTGATCAGGAGGGCACCGCCCTCGCCCATGGAGTAGTTCTTGGTCTCGTGGAAGGAATAACAACCGAAATCGCCAATCGTCCCAAGTGCCCGGCCCTTGTAGCTGCTCATTACGCCCTGCGCGGCATCCTCAACCACCAGGAGGTTGTGCGCCTTTGCGATAGACAATATGGTGTCCATCTCGCAGGCAATGCCCGCGTAATGCATGGCCAGGATCACCTTTGTCCGGTCCGTAATGGCGTCCTCAATCTGCTTTTCATCAATGTTCATGGTATCCGGACGGATATCCACAAAGACGAGCCTGGCGCCGCACAGCACGGCAGCTGTCGCGGTACTTGAGAAGGTATAGCTGGGCAGGATGACCTCATCGCCAGGGTTGAGACTGGTGAGCAGCAGTGCCATATCCAGCGCCGAGGTGCAGCTGGTGGTCAGATAGGCTTTCTGGGCATTAAACCGCTTTTCTATCCACTCATTGCATTTTTTGGTAAACGGGCCATCCCCGCAGATCTGACGGTTTGCAATGGCCTGCTGGATATAGGTAAGTTCCGTCCCGTAACAAGGCGGGTAATTGAACGATACCATTATAATGCCTCCTGGTTCGTCATGTTCTGTCCAAACGACACTGGATGCCGGAGCAGCACAGGCAGCTCCGGCATTTCCTTACAGGTCGCCCCTCAGCTCGTGGAACTCGTTTACATCCTCATAGACGCAGATGTAGGCCTTGGGGGACGAATAGATTAAGTGGTCATAATCGCAGCCGGGGCGCTCATTGTTGAAATCGTCCTCACTGAAAATGGCGAAGATGCGTCCCTGCGGCTCTGTGGTCAGGTGGTCAAGGCGCTGCAGCCAGTCGCCGATTCTGCCGGATTCCCAGTCTTCCACCATGTAAACATTCAGCTTGCCGTCGCTGACCTCGGTCAGGACATTGGACAGCCAGTAGGTGGCATATCCCTCTGTACAGCCCTCGTTCAGGATTGTATCCGCAATGACGGTCATCTCGTCATCGTAGGTGTTCATTTCCTGATCCTTGTAGATGTTGAAGCCCAGCACGAACAGACAGACGCTGAGCAGCATGGGCAGGACGCGCAGCAGATACGGGCTGCATTCGAACCTGTCCAGGAACCAGAAGATGGAGAAGACCAGGAGCAGGACGGCAGGCATGTAGTAGCTGACGCTGTATCCGATGAAATAGGTATCGTTTGCATCAAACGAGACAAGCACGTTGATGATCATGCCCATGATGAGGGCAATCAGGACGTATATCGTCAAAAGGCGCTCCTCAGCATTCTGCCTCATGCGCAGCAACAGGATGATGCAGATGATGCCGAGTACAGGCAGGGCGACGACAAACAGGGAATACAGGCCCTCTGTTGACAGGAGGAGGCTTTCGGCACGGTACCCGAAGAATTCCATGACTGCCCGGATCTGCTCGGTCAGCATGCCGTTTTCAAGCTTCTTGATGGCGGTGTCGCCAAACTCCTTGAAATGGTAGATATTGGCCAGCACGTTGGTGCTGATCAGGTAGCCGGCAACATTTGATACGACGCAGATGAGGCTGCCGACAAGCGTCGGGAAAGCCGGGACAGCAAGCGCCTCGCGGAGACTTTTTGCCTTTCGTGCCTCAACGTAAAAGTTCAGGACGCAGGCAACAGCCACCGGTGCTGCGCAGATCATGAGCATGCGCACGCCGGAGAGGCTGCCTACAATACCATACAGCGCCAGCAGAATGGGTTCCAGCGGACGCTTCCGCTTCATCCGCAGGATGAGACCGAGTTCATAGAAGGCCAGCGTGGCCCAGATCATGTAGAAGCTGCCGTAAATCAGCGTAAATGCCTGATACTTGGAGACCGGCATCATCAGGGCAGAGGCAGCCAGAATACAGGTGGGGATGGAGACACCGGCGCCCGTTCCGAGGTAAATCAGGGCTGCGCTCATGAGCAGAATCATAAACCCGATGGACACGGTTCTGGCAACATGCCAGCTTGGGAACAGCCTGAGCGCCACCTGGAAGATCATGATCGGGCTCAGAATGTTCAGTTCACCCGAGTAGTAGTAATTGGTTGTAACGATCCTGCCTTCCTCATTGAGGAGGTCAGCGAGCACCATGTCAGAGGACATGTCCGAATCCAGGTTGAACTGACCGTATCTGGCATATGTGCCGACGGTCAGGGAAAAACACAGAATGAAAACAAGCACTGCTACGATGGTTTTGATCGGATTTTGACTTTTCAAGCAAATTCTCCTTTCCGGACACGCATCCCGCCATGCGCTGCCGCGGCTTATCCTTTGCGCCGCTCAGGCCTGTGCCTTAGCAGCCTGAGCAGGTCCTTTACGGCCCGTTCACCATGTCCTTTCGGACCGAACGGAATGCCGGCACTGACTGAAATTGTAAAGCGCTCCACGGCCAGACAATGACGCGCATAGCTGCCCCCGGCAGGCCAATATCAGGCCTGTGGGGCATATGCCGGCCGGATCATCCAGTCGTTTTGTGAGAGTAACCTCATATGGAAACGCTCATACACTTTTGCAATAATATCAATATTCATGGGGCATGTCAACCGGTATTTTGACCATTTGCAGGCCTGGCATCATACGCACACCTGCTGTCTCCACTGAGCTTCGCTGCCTGTCTGGCCACTGCCAGGTGCGTATCTGCCGCATGCAATGACGTGGTTTTCCGCCTGACATCGTTGCATACCTGATAAGGAGGCTCCTGTCCGCTGATGCGTGCGTTGTTGTCTTCCTCTGCAAGGCACTGCCGGATGCACTGTCCGGCACTTATCGGTCCTTTAGCACGGTCTGGCGGGTATCTGCCCCGGAGATGCCGATCTGCCATCTGCTGTTTAATTCGGCGCCGGATGGGGAAAGGGTCGCTGCCTGATGCATGTCTCTCAGGGACACTGCAGAGCGGTGCAGCCCTGCATTTCAGGCATTTTCAGTGAATGACACGAAACGTGTCACGCATGTGACGATGCGATTCTTTCTGTTTTCGTCCTTTTCTGCTACTTTCAGGCTGGCTTTGGGCACAACTGAAAGGAGAAAGGCGAAAATGAAAAATGGCACAGTGCCGGCATTCGGGACAGAGAGCAGACGGATGAGCCGGAATTGCAAGGGAGAACTGAGAATTGCAGCAGGCCTGCTCTTGGCGTTTCTTTTGTGGACAGTTTTGATTCAGCATGTGGATGTGCGCAGCGTGGGTCCGAACGGCTCTTCGGTCGGGTTTGGAGGGATCAACCTGTGGTTTCACCGCTTAACGGGCGTGCACATGACGCTCTATACGATTACGGACTGGCTTGGTCTCGTGCCGATTGTGATATGCATCTGCTTTGGCACTCTGGGCCTCAGGCAGCTGATTGCCAGACGCAATCTTTTCCGGGTGGATCCGGATATCCTCCTGCTGGGCATCTATTACGTGCTGGTCATCTTCTTCTACCTGCTCACAAAGAAAATTGAAATCGACGGCAATCCGGTGGAGTTCAAGGCTTCTGCAGCCATTCCCCGTATCTATGGAAACAAGTTCGGACGCGATGTCTATAAGGATCTTATGACTCTGAACGACGCCATCAAGGACCAGACGGAGGACGCTTCCACGCTGGACGGATTCTCCCTGGAGATGTTTGAGGACCTGGCGTTTGTGATGTGGTCGGCAGCGCATCCGGAGGAGAAGTATGACAGCCCGGATGAATGGCTCGACCAGTTCAACACCTTCAGCATTTACCAGATCCTCCCGGAGCTGATCGATCTGTGGGGCATGAATATCAAGACCACGGTGCCTGCGGGAAAAAACTGAGGAAGACAGAGCGGCCGATGACGACTGCTCTGTTTATGCTCAGATGCGTGGAGCTGGGGCTGAATATAGGCGATCTCGATCTGCTGACGATAGGTTCCGTGAACGACATGTTCAACGAGAAGCGGCGTGACTCTCTTGAGTGGCGGGAGGAAGCTTCCCAGGGTGATATGGATAAGTTCTAAGTGAAAAAAGTGCGGATTGCTGCAAAAAATTCTGTTACGTTTGGAAAATCATACGCAAAAAAGACGGGACTGCGGATAGATGTAAAAACCCCACTCAGTCGTTGTGACTGGGTGGGGAGCAGTTTAAGAAGCTATCTCTGGAGAAATGCCTTCTGCTTCGCAAAGGGTAAGGTAATCCTCCACTGCCTCTTGAAAGTCCAGGAGAAGTTCCTGTTCGGTTCTTCCTTCATAGGAGATCAATGAACGAATATGCTGAACCTTTCCATAGAAAAGGTCAACTTCTTCTGAAAACTCTACGCTGCCGAAATATCCTTTATACCGGAGAACGGTGTCCATAATTGTGCCTTTCTGGTGTGGTCGTCTTTATGCGTTTACAGCCTGAGAAGCGCCATGCAGCTCTTCATCATAAAGACAGCGCAGGTATTCAGGACCTTCTTTCCAGATTTCGGTATCGAAGTCAAACAGATCTTCGTAGGTTTTTGACTGCGAAAAAGAGAGCATGGCGTCTTCAAAGGGAATGCACTGTTCTTCCGCATATGAAAGCAGCATACAGCGCATAACTGTAATCGCCGTAGCTTCTTTCCGATCTGGGGTTATCTGATTAACGGTATTTTCCATATCGGTCGCTCCTTATGAAAGCAAGGGATGCAATGGCTTCTTTCGTCCTGAAACAAAACTGGTCTTTCAGCCGGTCTGCTTCCAGAAGCTCTATGGTTGTACGGTCCGCGCGTTCGGTTCCGGGGGTCCCATATGCACCGGACACATAGTTGTTCAGGGTAATGGCCGTCTGGTCATCAGCGACTTTCCCGCCGATGACATCCACAAGGGCATACTTTTTCCTGAGTTCGGGGAAAAGGTCCCTGCTTCTGTTGCATGCCGCGAAGTGAAGCCATTCCTCGTCAGCTTCATCAAAATAGCGGATGAACAGGTTG
>JAFSZW010000367.1 GCA_017458865.1 Clostridia bacterium | reverse complement strand
TGATGCAGACAAGGCTCTGGTCCCCTCCGATCCTGTCGTTCATCAGCTGGATTAATCCCGTCATATCGACATAGTTTGGACCTGCGATTCGCCTGAATGCCAGGTTGCCGGGATTGACGTAGAATCCCATGTTTTCGCCTCCTTCAAGGGCCAGCTATGACAGTCGAATATGCTTCGCCTGTCAGTAGAACCATTTTAATGCCAAACTCCAAAAAGTCAATCGTCACAACATTTCCCGTCGTTGAACATTCCATGAATACCACATCCTTTTAATCGTTGCAGTACCGTCGATTTCCACATATAGCAACTTATTTCAGCATCGGAATTTGAAACCTTTGTCCGGGTCTTCCATGGTCGTATTCTCGGAGAACGTCTTTCCAGTGGTCATCCCCGTTGTAGACATCGTTCGTCAGGATGCGCCGAAGCAGTACGGGGTGATCGGCTTTCTCTGGTTGTTTTACATGCCTTCCAGTCCTCTGGGAATATTTCCCGTTTTCCTGTTGCCTAATCATCTGTTTTATGGCATAATACTATCATGATAACCTCAGTAGGACCTGTACAATGAAAATTACTACCTTTAACCCGCTGATCACTACCAGGGATGCGGATGCAGCCATCGCCATTTTTGAGGCGCTCGGTTTTGAAAATCGCCATGTTAAAGAAGGCGTCGGGGAAGAAAACTTTACCGACACCCGGATGACAGATTCAAATGGCTTTCATGTAGATGTCACTCATGCTCCGGATGAATTGATGATGATCCGCGTGAATGTGGATAATCTGGAGGAAGCAATTGCACTTCTTGAAGCGCATGGCTTTCATAAGGCAATCCACAAAGTGACACATGAAACAATTGAAACATTTGACACCGGATCGTCAAAGTTCAGCATCATGGTTTCTTCGTCCGGAATCATTTTTGCTGTCTCTCAGCATACCCCGGAGGACTGAGTCCTTCCCGTCTTCGGACTGAATACAGTTCCTGGCATAATAAACTACCTGAGCGGATGCATTATTGAAGATTCTTCATCCGCTCAGGTAGTATTTTGTTTATGAGACCAAAGGGTCCATAACCTTTTCATAAGCCCTGTTCTGGTGTATTCGTATCCGGACAGGCGTACTGCTGGAAGAAATCATCATGCCGGTATTGCCAGAAAGAGATCTGGTAAAACGTCGGATTGCCAATCGCGGGTTACTGGGGTGTGGAATCTGTGCTGAGGAACAAGTCTTCTTCGGCACAGTGGCAAGGGAACTGTCATAAATGGTCCAACACCGATTCAAATGTCCGGACAGGACTCATTTACTTGCACAGGTGTTTTTCTGTAAAGTACCTTTTAAATGGACTGATAATGACTCTTTTAAAAATTGTAAACTCAAAAATAATCACCAGAACGTCTGAAAATGTGGAATAATTTTGGCCCGGTCAATTGCAAAGAGACAATTTGAACTGTATAATGGAGGCAATGGTTGTCATCCAAGATGAACAAAGCAGGTTGGACTCAGATGAGCGGAGTCTGCTGATGGCGCGAAAGGAGCAGAAAGCATGATAAAGCAGTTATTCAACAAAGGAGGGTCGGTTATAGCAGGGGACGGCAGTGCGTTTGATGCCATGTTTGGCGGCGGTGTCGCACCCAAAGCGGTAGATCTGCCACATGATCATCTTGTGGAGATTCCACGGAACCCACAGGAGCCGAACGGACCCGGAAACGGGTATTTCCATGAGGAGAATGTCGTTTATACAACAAATCTGCATCTGGATGAGACAGCGGCCGGAAAGCGGATCTGGATTGAGTTTGAAGGTGTCTACCAGAATGCGTATGTGTATGTAAACGACTCGTTTGCCGGAAAGCGGGCATATGGTTATTCCAATTTCTATCTGGATATCACGAAGTTCGTCATGCCAGGGCAGGATAATGCGGTGAAGGTCATCGTGAAAAACGGCGTGCCGAGTGGACGATGGTATACCGGCGGCGGTATTTACCGGGATGTCAATCTCATGATTGCGGATCCTGTTCACATCATGCCGGATGGCATATTTGTGCATGCATCGGACATTGAAAGTGATCTTGCAGCGGTGGATGTCGACGTGGAGCTGGCAAATGACACGTATCAGGTGCGGCATCTGGTTGTATCCGCTGTGCTTTATGACGCGGACGGCAATGAGGCAGCGACTGGCCGAATTCCGGTGACGCTGACGGAATCTGAGCAGGTTACATCGAAGCTGCATCTGTATGTCAGATCGCCTTTCCTGTGGGATGAGGACTGTCCGTATCTGTACAGCTACCGGGTGGACATCCTTGATGGCGATACATGCCTGGATACGGAGTGCGGTCATTTTGGCATCCGGAAGCTGCAGCTGGATCCTGTACATGGACTCAGGGTCAATGGAAGAACGGTCAAGCTGCGTGGTGGATGCATCCATCATGACAACGGGGTAATCGGTACCCGGGAATTCCCGTTTGCTGCGGAATACCGTGTGAAAAAGCTCAAGGAGGCCGGATTCAATGCCATCCGCAGCTCGCACTATCCGATGAGCCGCCATCTGCTGAATGCCTGTGATAAGTATGGCGTGTTTGTCATGGATGAGTATTCGGATGTGTGGACGAGCTCCAAGGTTGCCTTTGACTACAGCATGCACATGACGGAGTGGTGGGAAGCGGACATCGAGAACCTGGTGCGCAAGGACCGGAATCATCCCTGTGTCATCATGTACTCAATCGGCAACGAGATCCCTGAAACGGGCAATGCGATCGATGCGGCCTGGGGCAGGAAGTTTGCGGACAGGCTGCGCAGCCTGGATCCGACGAGATATACCGTCAACAGTCTCAATCTGCTATTGGCCGGCATGAGCACGCTGGCGAAGATGGCCCCCTCTGGTTCGGACACAGGCACCGGGGAGATCAACACCATGATGAGCAATCTTGGTGAGATGATGGCGCAGCTCATGCAGAGTCCGATGCTGGCGAAACTGACTGAGGAGGCCGCCGGGCAGGTTGACATTGTGGGCTACAACTATGCACTGGCCAGATACGAGCCGGAGGGAACGGAGTATCCGAATCGTGTCCTGGTGGGATCTGAAACCAACCCGCCGGATCTCGATGTGAACTGGGCAGCTGTTGAGCGTCTTCCGTACGTCATAGGCGACTTTGACTGGACGGCATGGGACTATCTCGGCGAGACGGGTATCGGGGCGTTTGGCTATGGCGAGGCTGCCGGCCCGATGGGCATGATGTACGCACCGTATCCGTTCAAGGCGGCTTATTGCGGTGACATTAACCTGATCGGTGACAGGCGCCCTGCTTCCTACTGGCGTGAGATCATCTGGGGCCGCAGGACAAAGCCCTACATTGCTGTCCGTCATCCGATGCACCACGACGAGAAGCGCTTTACATCGCAGTGGGGCTTCACGGATGCTTTCCGCAGCTGGAATTTTGCCGGATATGAAGGAAAGCCGGTCACGGTAGAGGTGTACGCGGATGCGGACGAGGTAGAACTGCTGGTCAACGGCAAAGCAGTGGCACGCAAGGGACAGGATGACGGCAAACGTGCGCTGTTCGTCTTTGAAACTGTCTATGCTGCCGGCATGGTTGAGGCGGTTGCCTACAAAGACGGCGCTGAAATTGGCCGGGATGATATTGTAACGGCAGGTGCACCGGCGAGCCTTGCAGCCGAGGTCAGCTGTGCCGGGGATGCCCTTCCGGCGGACGGGACGGACATTGCCTATATCAATGTTT
>JAFSZW010000366.1 GCA_017458865.1 Clostridia bacterium | reverse complement strand
GGGCTGAAAAGGATCGGGTAAAGGCAGCGAATCGTCTTGGAGAGGTGCAGCGTGGTATCAGAAAGACGCAGATACTGGTAGCAATGACAGGAGTTTGGGGGAGTATTGCTAATCAGAAGATAAAGGCTTTCAATGAACGAAGGTGAAATGCATCCATGAACATAGAACCTGAGATTCTGACAGCCTTTGTAAGCATCCACGAAACTGCGTGTCGTTCCGTCCGTTTCAGACCGTATCATAACCGGTGGCAGTGTCTCTGCCTCGTTCTTGAACAGAAGGAGCCATTCGTGAACGGAATCCTTTCCCAGGATGGAAGAGATCTGGCGGAACATCTGTTTTGAGTATTCCTTCCGGAAAAGTTCCGGATGAGCGGACATGCGGTCATAGAACTCAATCAGAGCCCTTTCGCCGGCATTTTCCTGGGCAATCCGGTCTATTGAGGTCTTGCTGATGTATCCGAGAACATCTGTCAGCTGAGATCTGGATAAGTTGTTGTCATTAAGCGATGCAAACAACAGTTCGCTGGCAAGTTTGACAATATTGTTGTTCAGAGTGCACCTGGCTAAAGCTTGTTATTCTGCAACGAAGCAGTTCAGGAAAACAGGGAGGCCATGCGCTTGCCAAAGTCCGGGCGGATGATGCCACGTTCCGTTACGAACGCGGTAATCAGCGTATGATCTGTTACATCAAACGCAGGATTGTAGACATCAATGCCTGCCGGTGCCATTCGCTTTTCATACCACAGTTCCGTGATTTCTGTCGGCGCCCGCTCCTCAATGGGAATCTGGCTTCCGGAATTAAGCGATGGATCAAAGGTTGAAAGCGGGGCACAGACATAAAAGGGAATGCCGTAATACTTTGCAAGAACAGCAACGCCGCTGGTCCCGATCTTGTTGGCCGTATCGCCATTGGCAGCGATTCGGTCCGCACCGACAAAGACCGCCTGAATCCAGCCATTTTTCATCACCTGACTGGCCATATTGTCACAGATGAGCGTTGTTCTGATGCCGTGCGCGGTCAGTTCACAGGCAGTGAGACGTGCCCCCTGCAGAAGCGGCCTGGTCTCATCTGCGAAGACATGAAAGTTCATGCCGCGCTCTGCGCCGAGATGGATGGGGGCCAGTGCTGTTCCGTAGCGGCTTGTTGCCAGTTGTCCGGCATTGCAGTGCGTCAGGATACCGTCCCCGTCTTTGATGAGCGTAAGCCCATGTTCGCCAATGGCACGGCATACCTTGGCATCCTCATCCTGGATGCGGAGCGCCTCATCATGCAGTGCCTGACGGATGACCGGAATGGATTCACCGCCCACGGCCTTTGCTGCCTGTTCCATGCGGTTAAGTGCCCATGCCAGATTGACCGCCGTTGGCCTTGCGCCCGCGAGGAAGGCCTTGATACTGGCCAGTTCAGCGAAAAACGCTTCACGGCTGTCTGCCTTGATCCGAAGCGATGCCACATAAAGTCCCATGGCCGCAGCAATCCCGATTGCCGGTGCACCGCGTACACGCAGCATGGCAATTGCCTCGCGGATTTCTGCGGGTTCTCTGAGAGACAGCAGCAGCGTCTCATTTGGCAGACGGGTCTGGTCCAGAATGACCAGTGCCTGATTATCCTCATCCAGGGAGACCGGATAAAGCTCAAGAATGTCTGACATGTGCGTGCTCCCAACTCTCTCTCATTAAAACGGTGCCTTGAAGTTTAGATTTCGTAATATTATAGAGTTTAAACCGTTATATGTCAAACTGAAAACGCGATAAAATGCCTGTTTTACCGTTTTTTCGTTAATTAAAAAAATCTGGTGGCAGCACCTCAGTTGGATATGGACACCGACGGGATAAAAAACCGGAACTGGTTCGTCTTTATTAGGAAACGACTTCTTCGCAGCTCCTGCGGAAAACCCCGGAAGCTTTAATGCTTTTGGGACAGTACCTGAGAAATGAGGCCCAATCATGAAAAGAACAGTTTCAAAAGCTGCTGTCACTTTCCTGGCAGCACTTGTGCTGATTGCCATGTTCAGCCATTGCCTGGCGGATGAAATCCGCTACGGCTTTACAAATACGAGAATCCGCGTCAGGAAGGCACCTTCTACCAGTGCTGAGATCATAGATCATCTTTTGCCCGGGCGATGTGTCCTAATCATGGCGGATGCGGATGAGGGCAATGTCCACTTTATCGGCATTACATACCGGGATGCGACAGGGGAGCTTTCCACCGGCTGGACCGCTCAAAGCGATGGCGGAAAAGTCTATGTAGACAAGCTGTCTGCAGACCAGTACTCGCGGGAGTTCGGACTCGTTCCCGGAACCCTGCCGCCAGATGAGGCAGGCACATCCGGCGGGCACTTTACCATTGACCTGACAAAAAGTGCCGCCGCAGCGAGTCCGACAGCCGCACCGGCAGCCTCATCTGCCAGTAAAAGCACGTCCATATCCACTTCTCAGACGGATCTGGTGCGCTACTGCCAGCAGGCACTCAAGGATATTGGCATCTATTATGGTGAGATCACCGGAAATATCGGGCAGATTACTTCGAACTCAATCAAGGAATTCCAGCGCAGGAATGGTCTCACAGCCACCGGTGAACTGGATGATGTGACGGTTGAGCTTATCCGTCGGGCATCCGATCCGGATTCTTATGCTGCAAGTGAACCAGTGCAGGTCCAGGAAACGCCATCCGTCACGGCAAATAAAACATCGGAATCCACACAGACAACATCTTCATCCGGTACAGACCTCACCATTGATTCTACGGGCGAGACAGTCTATATGATTCAGGTGCGCCTCAAGGAAATGGGGTATTATACAGGAAACCTGACCGGCCATTTTGGCAGCAAAACAGCAGATGCCGTAAAGCGGTTCCAGAAAGCAAACGGCCTCAGTCAGACAGGAATTGCTGATTCTGAGACGGTTTCCATCATCCTCAATGGCAAATCCTCTGCTGGGACGGAATCCGGCAGTACGTCAACTATTGCGCAGTCTGATACCGGTACGGTTTACCGCAAGGGCGACCAGGCAGATGTGATTGCCGATATGCAGACGCTGCTGGCAGCACTTAAAATCTACAGTGGCGACATTACCGGCCATTTCGGCAGCAAGACGAAGGATGCGGTCATGACCTTCCAGAGACGGAACAGTCTCACAGTCAGCGGTGAACTGGACGCAACCACGATTGCGGCAATCCGGCAGGCCGCCGAAAGCAGCGGTACATCTGAGAGCAAGCAGACCAAAGAAAGCGCATCCGTCTCATCAGGCAGTCAGAGCACTGGAAGCAGTTCATCCGGCTCCTCTGTTTATACGCTTGACTGGTTCACGGCCAAAGACAACGGTGTCTTTTCGCATCTGGGTCTGGTGCGGGGGAATTATGCGACGCTCAAGGATCTGAACTCAGGAAAATCCCTGAAGGTCTACATCCAGTCTGCCGGC
>JAFSZW010000365.1 GCA_017458865.1 Clostridia bacterium | reverse complement strand
TCTTCCCGGCGGACTTGGGGTTGCCCGGAAGGCAAAGACGCTTTACCAGAAGCGCTGTTATAATGAGAGCGCAGATGTGGCAATGAACCGGGTAATCGCAGCCTATGCCTATGCGGTCAGCGAAGAGAATGCAGATGAGCATATCGTTGTGACAGCGCCTACATGCGGCAGCTGTGGTGTGCTCCCGGCCGTGCTGTATTATATGCAGGAGGATCGTGGATTTCCTGAGGAGGAGATTCTTGATGCACTGGCTGTTGCGGGGATGATTGGCAACGTGATCAGAACAAATGCCAGCATTTCCGGTGCCGAGTGCGGCTGTCAGGCGGAAATTGGCAGTGCCTGCTCCATGACGGCTGCAGCCCTGGCGTCCCTTTACGGGCTGAACATTGACCAGATAGAGTACGCTGCGGAAATCGCAATGGAACACAATCTGGGCCTGACCTGTGATCCTGTTGGCGGCCTGGTGCAGATCCCCTGCATTGAGCGCAATGCTGTTGCTGCCATGAGGGCAATCAGCTCCGTGAATCTTTCCCGGTTCCTCTATGAGACGCGCAAAATCTCCTTTGATGATGTGGTGGCGACCATGTATCGTACCGGGCGGGATATGGACGAGAAATACCGGGAAACATCCCATGGCGGCCTTGCGCAGATTTACTACGCGAACTGATGCCCGGAACAGAACCCCAAAAACAGCAAAACGCCCCGATAAGTATCGGGGCGTTTGGGATTGATCAGGCAAGTGACGGCATCATGAACTGCACGGCGCAGAAAGCTGCGTAGATGATGAGCAGCAGGATGCCCTGAATCCTTGACAATCTGCCTTTGAGAAGCGGCGGCAGTGTCAGGAGCAGCATGACGACAAACATGAGCGGAATTTCGAGTATCAGGCTTGAGTTAATGCCCATGATGGTCGCACTCTGCGGCACGGAAAACGGAGCCAGCGTCACGGAAAGACCGCTGACCAGCACGAGGTTGAAGACATTGGCGCCAACCACGTTGCCAAGGGACAGAGCGCTGTGACCTTTGATCAGAGAGGTAATGGCGGTAACCAGTTCCGGCAGGCTGGTGCCCAGCGCGACAAATGTGAGTGCGATGACGGACTCCGGTACGCCAAGTGCCTGTGCGATCAGGGTGCCATTGTCGACCAGCAGGTGTGCACCGATGGCGATCAGTGCGGCGCCGACAACGAGGAAGATCAGCATTTTTGCTGTGGACAGTTCCTCCTCTTCCTGTCCGCTCTCATCCGCCTGAGGCATGCTTGTCATCTGACGGACGTTAAACACCATATAAAGGACGAAAAGGGTAAGCATGATAAAGCCCATCGGCCGGGTAAACTTACCCATGCCGTATGCAGCGACGCAGTAAAGGCCGGCTGCCACAAAGAAGAAGATGACCGGCATGCGAAGCGGTTTCGGGTCTGTCCTGCCGGGACGGACCGCAATGGTGATGGCCGCGATCAGGGCGGCATTGCAGATAACGGAGCCGATTGCATTTCCGTAGGCGATCTCGCCATGACCTGAAAGAGCGGACATGGTGGAAACCATGACCTCGGGCAGTGTTGTGCCAATTGAAACAACCGTTGCACCAATCAGCAGCTCCGGGAGATGGAATCTGTGTGCTACGGCACTTGCGCCATCCACAAACCAGTCACCGCCCTTGATCAGGCAGACCAGTCCGACAGCGAACAGTAAACAGGGAACAATCATAAAATCCTCCGCGGGGATGAATCTTTCAGTCAGACGCAGCCAGCCGGTCCCGCATGCCGGCATCCTGTGGGTTCAGGCAATACAGAAACCAGATCATTGATTGTCCGGGATAACGCCGCAGACATGGCACAATGAAGCAGGGTTTCAGCAAAACCTTCCCTATTATAAATGCCTTATGCCGTCAAAATCAAATCCGAAATGGACGCCCGGAGCTTCTTCTCTCAGTGACTTGACAGTCCTGACAAGCCAGAAATCGCGGGATAACAGGCGTCTCGGATGTGCACCAGACATGCAGAAAGCCTTCGCCAAAGAGCAGTTTTTGTCCAATATGATTAATTATCCGAACAGAATTTTGGCGTGAGAATGGATCATAAACTCATTATATTGCATATATGAAATATCGGTTTTGAAAGAAAACAAAAGGATTCAGGAGATATTTGCAGAGAAAACGAAGTTTTGGCAATAAATCGTGAAAACTGAACCGGATTGCCAGAATGTCGCTGGAAACAGGAATAAACTGGACAGGTCATGTTCCTTTTCAGAGGCTACTTTTACGAAGGAGGCAACTTATGGCTCTTATTGAAATCAAAAAAACAAAGTACACCTCTCTCAATTCCAAGACGAACACCAGATACATCTATGAGAATACGCTCTATTTCGATGACGTTCTTAATAAAAAGGTTACCAAAAGAAAAGTAGTAGGAAAGATTGATCCAGTATCAGGAGCCGAGATTGAAACCGGACCAGTGGGGCGGCGAAAAAAGGAGATTGTTCCACCACCGTCTATTCCTGAAGAAGGCTGTCGGACGCACGATGATGGCAATTCTCCGACCGGTTCCAATCAATCCTCAATTGACCTGCAGGTTCTGGAAACGATTTCATCGACACTGTTACAGATTGTTTCTGAAATCCAGGTCCTGCACAATTGTGTAGATCAATTGATCCATGATGTGGCAACACGGTAATGGAACACTGATGATGTGTCTTCCCTTTTACTTTGACCAGTATGTGCATTTCAGCCTAATCAGTATAATCAGAAAGAAGGAACAGGAAGACGGTCAGACTGGAAAGGAAGAGGTTCCAGAGAAGAAAATACAGAGATATCCGTCCGCCAGGTTTGTCCGGTGGGATGCCTTTATCGTCTGCAGCACCAGGCAAAGGAAGAGCCGGGGACAATGTCCCCGGCTCTTTCATTATACTTTTAAGATGTTTTTCCACAAAATCTGTGGGAAACTCTGCGAAAACGGGATCAGCCAAGCACGTGCTCAAGATGCTGGTCGATGGCCTTTTCCAGCGACTTGATGATGATCTTCAGCGTGCGGATGCGCGCGTACTTCTTGTCGTTGGATTCAATGATGTACCAGGGTGCGAATTCGGTGCTGGTCTTTTCCAGCATCTCATTGACGGCAACCTCATACTGCGGCCACTTCTCCCGGTTGCGCCAGTCTTCCTCAGTGATCTTCCACTGCTTTTCAGGCGTGTTCTGGCGCTCCGTAAAGCGGGCCAGCTGGGTATCCTG
>JAFSZW010000364.1 GCA_017458865.1 Clostridia bacterium | reverse complement strand
GAAGTCATCTGCCTCCGGGATTTCGACTATGTTGGCGGTCTTGTGTCCGCCATACGCCACGCGGCCCAGCGGATTTGTGACGGCAACACCGTCTACGAAGAAATTGACGTAATGAAAGCCGGCAGGCAGATTGGTCAGGCGAACCGTCCAGTAGCCCTCCTCATCCTTTTCCATGGGCACCGGCGTGCTGCTGAAAGAGCCACCGAAACCGCCCACGGAAACCTCACGGGCCTCCGGCGCGAGAAAACAGAACGTCACACTGCCGTCGTCATGAACCTCCGCAGCATCCCGTTCAAAGACATGCCGCGGACCCTCTACACCGTTCTCACCCCTGAACAGACGCATTTTCAGGTTGACGGCATCATAAAACAGGCCATCACTGTGCAGGCTGGTATACTCATTATCAATGGGTTTCATTTCCCGTGCCTCCCTACATCTGACAGATCTCAAGCGATCCGTCTGCCTTACGGCGGAACTGCCGCACATACTGCCAGCCCAGTTCCGCATCCTTTTCGGCAATGTCATGTCCCTTGTCATGCATGGTGACAAAATTATACAGATTCAGATGAGCCTCATCCGCCGTATAGAAGCGCTGCACATGATACCAGTGCTCCCTGTGTCGGTCCGTTGGCCGGATGATCTCGCTTGTCTCACCCTCAACCCCGCAGCCCGTGGGATTGTCCTCTCCCCGCTCCGGTGTCGGGATAACCGGAATATGATTGTACTTCTTCCACAAATCATACTGGTTCTGCTGAGTACTTTCCCGGTAAACCGGAAACGAGATCTCCCGGCTGCCATAGGTATACCAGACCGGCATTAAATAGTCGTATTTGCGTTTCCGCTCAAAGCCCAGGCGGAACGGCGTAATATCTGCCTCTGTGACAGCCATGTAGCCGCCATATTTGCCTGGCCAGTTGCTGTCAATATGGAAAATGGCTGCTATCTTTTCAGGGTGCAGAAGCGCCACAGTCTGAGCCATTGCCGCACCGTTTGAGAAACCCGTCACATAGACACGTTCCCGGTCCACCGGATAATGTTCGATCATGTAATCAATGAGTCGGTTGCAGTAATCTGCATCATCCGCCTGCGAGGGGTCCATTGCGCTGTTCCAGCCACAGCGGTCACTGCCCCAGGGATAAACGGTGATAAAGCCTTCCCGATCCCCCAGTTCATGCAGCTTGCTCATTTCAGCCGCCTCGGCCGGATTATCCGAGCCGCCATGGTAGAACATGACAAGCGGCCAGCCGCTTTCTGGCATTTCCACAGTCGCCGGCACGTGGGTAAACCAGGTGTGCTTCTTTCCATCACCCAGACGGAAATCATCCAGGAAATACTCAAATCCAACCGCATCCATGTTCATGCTCGGCTCTACGTCACCATTCGGGCAGGTATTGGTACGGCGGACCGGCAGGAACAGATGCTCACAGACACTGCGCAGCAGACCGGCATCAATCCGGTCCTTTCGCACCGGCAGCATCGTCATCTGCCATGGATTGTGCGCAGCATGTGTCACAGTGAAGCCGGCTGACTCCTCTGTAACATCCATACCGTTCACCTGCCTGAAATAAGCGACAGTATCCGGGTCTCCCTTGATGAGGCAGATCGGTACCGGACTGTTCGCCCGTTCAGGCAACAGCGGCTTTCCGCCCTCTGTCAGAATGGCTGCCACATTGGCAGGCGCGCAGGCACCCAGCGTCAGGGCAAAAGAGGCACCACCGCCGATACCCACCACATATTTGGTATCATTCATAGGATGCCAGGTTGCCAGCATGGCCTCGGTCGTCGGAATGCCAAAGGCATTTCGCGGCAACGGTTTGTCGTCCGGCTTACCCATACCCATCTGACAGGTATCAAAAACGTGCCGGCACGCCTCAAAGGGCGCAACTGCCCAGCCACCAGATGGCGGTATCGGGAAGCAGAGAATCATCTGCTTTTCCATGGCAAGCGTTTCAAGATCCCAGGCATCCATGAGTGCCTCCACATTCGCCTCAGTGCAGGCATCCATCAGGATGGTCATGCTCCGCCGTTTAAACGGCGTGCGGTTCTTCTCACCGGGATACCACAAATACATCTGTGTCCCGTCTTTTTCAAACGTCTTGAGATAGAGTTTCATACCTTATCCTTTCAGGCCGCTGGTCACGGTACCCTCCACAAAGTAGCGCTGTCCAAAGATATAGAGCAGCAGCATCGGCAGAATGGAACACATTGCCCCGGCAAAGGCCGGGCCATATTCCGTGGTATCCGAGCCGATAAACAGTGCCAGGCCATTGGCCAGCGTACGCATCCTGGTATCCCCGGTAACCAGCAGGGGCCACATGAGGTCATTCCAGGCTGCATTAATACCCAGAATCAGCATGGTGATGATGGACGGCTTGACCTGCGGCAGCATGATGCGCCAGAACGTGCCAAACTCACTGGCACCATCAATGCGGGCTGCCTCCTCAAGTTCCTTGGGCAGCGTGACAAATGCCGAGCGCATCATGAAAATCGTGATGGCTGCTGCCAGTTTCGGCAGAATCAGGCCGGGATAGGTATCATACAGACCAATTTTCTTGACCACCAGAAACAGCGGAATCATGGTGACCTGGAACGGTATCATCATCGTTGCCAGCACGAGAATGAACAGCGCATTGCGGCCCCGGAATTCAAAGCGTGCAAATCCATATCCGGCCAGCGTACACAGGAAAACCGAGGGCAGCGTAGTGCCCAGCGCGTAAATCAGGGAGTTTCGAATGTAATCAATGATGCGCAAACGCGTCTTGAGACGGGCAAAATTGCCAAGATCAAAATGGCTGGGAAAGAGTGTAGGCGGATACTTGATGATCTCCTTGGCCGGCTTGAACGCGCTCAGTGCCATCCAGAGCACAGGCAGGATAATCAGCAGCGCGAAAAACAGCAGCAGGGCAAGAATGGGCAGGTACTTAATACGTCTTATCGCCTTGTATGACATGTTGTTCACCTCAATCCCTCTCGCCTTTAAGCATGGCGGCATACATGATGACCGTGATGATCAGGATCAGTCCCAGCAATACAACGGACAGTGATGAGGCATATCCCATCCGGAACACCTCAAAGCCCCGGGTGTAGATATACGTGACCAGCGTCTCCGTCGTGAGACTCGGTCCGCCGCCCGTGGTGGTATAGACGATGTCGAATACCTGGAACGAGCCGATGATCCGCGTCATGATCAGAAACCACAGCGTCGGCTTGATGCCCGGCAGTGTGATGCAGAAGAACTGGCGTGCATGGCTGCAGCCATCAATATCCGCCGCCTCATAGAGCACCGTCGGCACATTCTGCATGGCGCCGATCAGGATTGTCGTCGATATACCGAACGTCTTCCAGACAGACATGAAGACAATGACATAAAACGTAAGTCCGGCGGTGTTCATGAAATTGATCTTGCCAAAGCCCATAACGCGCAGCACATAGGTAATGTAGCCTACATTTGAGTGCAGAATCAGTTTCCACATAATGCCGGTCGCCGTTGCCGAGCATACAATTGGCATAAAATAGATGGCCCTGAAAATCTTGTTAATCACCGTATTCCGGGTCAGAAGTCCAGCCAGGATCAGGGCAATGATCAGCTGACAGGGGACCTCAACCACCGTCCACTTCAATGTAACACCGAGGCTGTTGTAGAAGCGTCCGTCGCTGAACACCTCCGCAAAGTTGCCCAGCCCGATGAATTTGTTCAGATTGAATGAGATGTCCGCGTCAAACAGACTGATAAAGAAACTGATTAACAGCGGAGCAATGTTGAATACAAACAACAGGATGATCACCGGCGCTATAAACAGATAGGGTGCCAGAGAACTCCGTCGTTTTCCTTTTTTTGCTGCTGCCTGCATGTCATCTTTCCCCTTTCCGCCTGTGAATTAAGGGCGGTCAATGGCTGTTTTGGGTATAATAAGGAGGGGCGGGGTTAATCCCCACCCCTCCGATACATTACCAAGATTCAGACAAGTATTTATTTGAGGAGTGCCTCTGCTGTCTGCTCAGCCTTGAGCAAAGCTGCCTCGGTATCCATATTGCCGACGATGACATCCTCTACCATTACCTCAATAACCTCGGAGGCCAGCTGGAAGGTCAGCGTGAAGTCGTCCGGTGCCATATAGGTGGTTGATGCATCGTTATCGGTGCAGGTCATCATGGCCAGCTTCTCGGAGGCCTGATACCGTTCATCGTTGATAGCCGGCAAGTAGTAGCCCGGGAAGCCGCAGCGGAGCGACCAGGTCAGGCAGGCAGTCGTCTCGGTATCTTCGAAACCATTGTGCCACCACTCAACAAAACGCATGGCAGCCAGTTTCTGCTCTTCCGTCGCGTACTTGGTGATGGAGAAACCGGAAACAGAGCAGGGATTCATGGGGCCCGCATCGCCGTAAGGCAGCTGGGAAACACCATAGTTGATGCCTGCATTGTCCGCACCGGCACTCGCCCATGCGCCGTCCGGCATGATGCCGATCTGGCCAGCCTGGAACATTGAGGTGGTATCTGCCTCAATGGGATTCACTTCTTTGTCGGTCATGCCCTTGAACCAGTTAAGGAACTTGGCATAGCCGGGGTTGACGCCGTTCGCATCTGTAAAAGTCGGTACCAGATTGCCCGCGTCGTCATGCGTGATGAACAGGCCGCCCATGCGCTGGATCACCTGCAGGTTGGTATAAATGGCATTGTAGCTGACACCGGAGCCATACACGTTCATGTCCGGATTGTTGATCTTTTCGGCGAATTCCACCCATTCGTCATAGTTCTTGGGCGGCGTGTTCGGATCCAGGCCGGCAGCCTCAAACAAATCCTTATTCCAGTACATATAACGGCCAGTCACCTGGAACGGCACCACATAGAGCACACCGTTCTTGGAGCACAGATCCAGATAGCCCTGGACAAAGTCCTCGCTCTTCAGGGACGTCTTCTCGAACACCTCGTTCATGTCGATCAGATAGTCCGGATAGGTGTCCTTATAGGAGTGAGCGCCCAGGATCATGGTCGGGCCCTCATCGGCAGCAAAGGACGCAGCAATCTTGGTCTGGAAGTCCGCATTGATATCCATCTCAACATGGATGTTGTACGGATTGGTCCTGTTGAACTCATCTACCATCTCAATCAGCACGTCACCGTCTGATCCCGTCCAGCCGTTCCAGAACGTGACCGTCACAGGGGCATCAGCGGAGCAGATGCATGCAATTCCCATCAGGAAAATCGCAGCAAGTGCCAAAGCCAGCATCTTCTTCATTTGGATATTCCTCCTTTTACTCATGAAACGAAATGACTTGCTATTTCGTTTTAGTTGAGCCCATTTTACCGCCTGTCCCTCATTCTGTCAACACCTTTTTGCTAACTTTTTTAGTGAATTTCCAAAAATAAAAACGGACCGGAGAGAAGGAGCTGTCTCTCCGGTCCGAATTTGTCCGTCTAATTTCTTTCCATTTTTACAAGTCTTTCGGAATCGATTTTTGGTGTAATTACCCATTTTACCGGTGCTTTCAGATCTCCGTTCATCAGGAGTATCAGCATTTCCAGGCTCTGGCGGGCGTATATCCCGATTCCGAGATTCACAAATGCCGCATTTTTTGCTAAAACATTTAGCATCGAATTCTGTCCACAGATCATCAGCGCGCAGGGTTGTTCGTCCGGGCATATGGCCGCATGGTCATTAACAGCCATGATGATACTGATGGCATTATGATAACTGACGACAAACAAGGCCTCAGGCCGCTCTTCCCCGGAAAGCATCCCATTGATCGCCTCCGCAGTTGACGGGAAGTCTGAAAAGTCGACACTGACACACCATTCAGGTCGGACTGTCATGCCCAGGTGCTCCGCTTCGCTTGTAAAACCAAAGCGCCGGATCTCCGCGCCCGAGGTCAGTCTCTTCTGCGTAATAATGCCCGCGCGCCGATATCCATGTGCTGCCAGTTCCTGTGCTGCGCGCCTTCCGATATCGACATTGTCAACATACACGCTGCTCATGCTCTCTGTCTGGACATTGTTGGAAATGACCACCGGTATATCCAGTTTCAGCGTCTCAAGATATTTCACGTCCTCTTTCCGGGCACCGCACAGAATCATCCCATTGAATTGCCATGGATCCAGCTGGTCCCGAATCGCTTCCAGATGGCACGGGGAGAAGAAATGGATGGAAAACTCCAGTGAATAGTCCTTGTCAATAATCGTTTGATTGGCATTGTGAAAGAACTCACCCATACTCTCATCCAAAAAATCGGTACTCCAGAAAACGCCCACAACCTTTGTGTCCCTTCCATCCGCGGACTTGCGGAGCTTGCGGGCGTAGACATTGGGCGTATAGTCTGCCTCCCGGGCGCACTCCCGCACCCGTTCCTGCGTAGCCGCAGAGATCCGCATCTCATCGCCCCTGCCGTTCAGCACAATGGATGCCGTGCTGACTGAAACACCCGCCTGCTCCGCAATGTGTTTCAACACCGATTTTCTGGTACTATTGCTGCTCATTCAGATCTTCCTTTTCCCAAAAAAGTATCATCACCTGATAACATAGCACAATTTAAACGTTTTAGCAAGCAGCAATTCCGTCAAAAACATGCCTGATATCACCGGCCCTCCCGGCGCATGCGCAGCATTCCCGTAATCTTTATGCAACAAAATCAGATCATAAAGCGTTCCTGCCAGGCACGTATCCTGGCAACCGCCTCATCGCAGTCATGGATGGGGTGCACATATCCCTCCAGCGTCTGGGCTTTGGATGACAGGGCACGGGAACGGTTATCCACCAGTATCAGGCTCTTGTATTTCCCGTTTTTGGCCTCCTGCAGAAGATTTGCAGCGGCGGAATTGCCATCCAGCGCGATCAGAACTGACGGCCTCCGCTTGAACAGTTCATAGGCAAAACTCTTGTACAAACCGATGCCGGACGGCTCAATGGATACGCGAATCCCAACGCCGCTGCGCCTGAGACGATTCTCCTCGGCCGGCGTCAGCAAAGTCGGAACGATTGCGAAGATCCGGAAGCGCCCCTGATTCCGCTCGACCAGGTACTGCTCATATCCTGTCATCCTGTGTCCAATAACAAAGCAGACCTTTTCCCTGTCAAGCGTATCAAGGCATGCGTCTATGAGCCGCTTTCCTTCCTCGCGCATAACGGTTCGGTGCTGGCTGTTATTGAAACTTCCACCGGCAACAATGACCGGCATGGCATCCGGCAGTGTGTCAATCTGAGCGGCAAGCGCCTGTTTTGACTCTATGCTGTGCGTATTCTGCCAGAGGATGATATTGGGACGTTCCAGCGTGTCGTACAGATATCTCAGGTATACGGACGGCTTTCCAGTACCCGCCATTGCAGTCAGCATTTCCTGTTTCCGGGCAAACGCGTCAAGGCTCGTTTCATAGATTCTGCGGTCCACCCTGCGCATCTTTGAGAGTTCCTCAAAGCTCAGATCCAGGAGCTTTTCAAGTGCCAGTTCCTCATCTATGGAATCCGTTCCGTAGAGTGCACCGCCATCTGTTCCCTGTACGCAGTCAATGTCTTCGCTCAGGTACTGTTTGAGCGGATGATGCGCAAGATCACTCAGATTATTGAGGCGCACATTGGAGGTCAGCTGGAATTCCAGCGTCACATGATTCTCTCGGAGTGCCTGCAGAAGGCGCCGGCCCTTGGACGTATTCAGATTTGCCGTATACAGTCCATGTCCCAGGCGCAGAATTGGCATTCTCTGGCCTGGCGCAAGCGCATCTTTCACACAGCGGATACTGTTTTCCACATTATCCCGCAGACTGTCATTCTCACCGGCATGGATGCGAATCACAAACGAGGCATCCCCGGCAGCAATTCTGGCCAGTTCCCGAATCACCGGCTGCAGTTCAAGAATGTCATTGATTTCTTCGCCAAGAATGTCGACGCCGGCGACGTACGGATCCTGCGCAACAGCTTCAAGCACATGGAGATTCTCACAGAAGTAGTCCTCGCTTGAGACGGAGTCCCGGATGATTGTCAGGGGAATGCGCCGGATTCCTGCAAGAAACCGGATCAGAACGCCTGTTTCAGCCTGGACTGCCGGCATTACCTCATGGACCGCATCAAGCATCTCAAATGCCGCATCCGGCTTGACCAGTGTGGTATCTGAGATCTCCACAT
>JAFSZW010000032.1 GCA_017458865.1 Clostridia bacterium | reverse complement strand
TGCGCGCTGGGAACAGCCATTTCGCTGCTGATTGGCAACGGACTGGTGATGAACTGGTATTATCAGACGCATATCGGACTGGACATGAAACGGTTCTGGTGGAGCATTCTGTCCATTGTGCCATCCATGCTTCTGCCGGCCGCCCTTGGCATGCTGGTCCGGATGAATGTTGTCCTCACGGGATATACCGGTGTCCTTCTGTTTGCCCTGCCCTATGCCGCCCTGTTCACCCTGAGTGTATACCGCTTTGGCATGAACAGCCAGGAGCGGGCGCTGGTGATGGGGGGCGTAAACCGCATCCGCTCAAAAAGGAGCAGGTGACAGTTGCATTATTTCATCTGCAGTTTTGCAGAATGGATACAAGAAATCATTGGAGGTTTACCATGGAACGATTTGTTGGGGTTATCCTGTTGCTTTTTGTCCTGCTTTGCGGGAATGCGCTGGCAGAGCCTCTTCTGGCAACCGGATATGATACGGAGACGGTCCTGCGGTCATGGGAGACCAATGCCTTTTTCGCCCGTATGGCAGAACTGACCGGCGTTGAGGTGACCGGTCACGCCATTACAGAGGAAAAGGAATATCAGGCAATGCTTACGAAGATGACGGAGGGCGAGCAGCAGGCAGATATCCTGTTCAAGGCGTCGCTGACCCGGCAGCAGGAGAGGCGCCTGATTGACAGCGGGGCCGTGCTGGATCTGGCACCGCTGATTGAAAAAAACATGCCCAACCTTTCTGCCCTTCTTTCGGAGCATCCCGAATGGCGTGAGCAGATGGCACTGGAGGATGGCCGGATTGCCTCTCTGCCGCTGATCAATCTGCATGAGCGTCAGGTCTGTGCCTGGCTGAATGAGGCCTGGCTGCAGGACCTGGGCATTGCTTTCCCGACGAATCTGAATGAACTGACAGAGGCGCTCAGCGCAATTGCCGGGAAAGATCCCAACGGAAACGGCAAAAAGGATGAGCACGCACTGGACATGGTGGGCGTGTATGAGCTCAGATGGCTGCTGCCCTATTTTGGCATCGTCGCAGATGATTACCATGTGTGCAGGACCGGAGACGGAAAGCTGGCGTTTGCACCGGATCAGGACAGTTACCGCCGCTTTGCCGAGACGATGAAAAACTGGTATGATGCCGGAATCATGCGCCCGGATGCGTTTACCGCAACACATGCCGCTCTGCAGATGACCACGGCTTCCAGCCAGAACTCAGACAAGAAGCAGACCAATACCAGCGGCATGCTGCTGACGGTTACACCGTACACGGTGGTGGACGCGGATGAGGTGGTTCATTACCGGGCGGTCCTGGTTCCGGATGAGAACGGGAAAACGCGCTGGCGGGATTTCCTGGGCGAACTCTGGACCGGCACGTTTGCCGTAACCAGCAGATGCAAGGATCCGGATGCCGCGCTGCGCTGGGTGGATGCGCTTTATTCCCGAAAAGGTGCTGAACTGGCTTATGTCGGCATTGAGGGGGAGGAGTATGTGTTCAACGCGGATGGCTACTGGGAATATAAGCTGCAGGAGAGCAGTGAAATCGAGTCGATCCGTGCCAACAAAATCATCTATACCGGAACCACGGTTCCGGGACTGTTCCCGTACCAGATCATTGAGGCGGTGGACAGTGAGGCAGACCGGCATGTGTTCGCGGAGAGCGAGAAAGTACATGCCTGCAGTGAGCGTGTTCTGCGCAACTACTTCCTGCCCGAAAGCATATCCGCAGAGGTAACGGAAATCAGCACGCGTCTGGGTGCACTGGTGGATGTGGGGCTTGCACGCTTTATTACAGGCGAGATTCCGCTTGATGATGAAAACTGGAATGCCTGGCTGAACGCACTGCACGAGGCCGGAAGTGCCCGGCTGGTCGAACTCCTGAGCGACAGATAAAAAATGACGGGCGCTGATCCTTTGCGTGGATTGAAGGACAAAGTCAGGGACAAAATCGGAGCAGTTATCCCCATAAGCAGGGGCCGGGAAACCGGCCCTTTTCCTTATGGGCTGCAAGGCAAGCGGGGAAAACATGGCTGATGAAAGAATTCGGGAAACCTGTTTTCAGAACATGGTCGCCTGACAGTGAAACGGAGCGAAACAGGTGATTTGCAGAAGGCGCATCCCTGATATTGCGAAAAAAAAGGAAAAATGATAGAATTGCCATTGTACAGTTCAGATTGTATAAATCAGTTAGAAAGGGCGGTTTTTTATGAAAAAAGTTCTCTCGATGATTCTTCTGGTCATTCTGGTTCTGACAGCAGTCCTGGCACTGGCAGAGGACAGCAAAGATGAAATGACCCTGGAAAAACTTGGCACCACGGCAACGCTGCCTGAGTATTATACCAGAGATAATGGATTTGCCGTGCTTCTTGAGAAGGGCGTTGTAAGCCGGAAGCCTTTTGTGTCAGTCCTTGCCATTGAGTATTTCCCGCTTCCGATGGAAACCTATCAGGAACTGGAAGAGTCGATTGATTCCATGACGGAAGAAGAAATTGAGTCGATTCGTAATCTTTTCTCTGTTCCGGCACAGCTGGTTGTGACGGATGGTGACTTTGAGGCGGTAAAACCATACCTTGAGTCCGAACCTGTCTCGGATCCGGTGCAGCTGGGTTCTGCTGAGGGATACACCTACTGGTATGTACCGACTGTATCCGACAGATATCTCCAGGTTTCCGACAGCGAGGACTCGGAGCAGCAGAAGGCGTATGAAGAGGAACTCGACGGAATCCGCAGCGAATTCCTTGCCGATCTGCAGAAAGCCTCTTTCTTCAAGCCGGTAGACGAGGAAGCGGAGTTTGTCGGACAGGTGATCAGCTTTACCTCAAAGGACATTGACGGAAATACCGTGACAAGTGCAGAGCTCTTTGCCAACAACAAGGTGACCATGGTCAATGTATGGGGAACCTGGTGCGGAAACTGCACCGGCGAAATGGGTGAGCTGGCAGAGATCCATAAGCGTCTTCAGGAAAAAGGATGCGGAATTGTCGGTGTTGAGCAGGAGTATGGCATTACTGATGAAATCGCTAAAGAGGCCAGGGAAATCCTTTCCTCTAACGGCGTGACCTATCCGAATGTCCTTGTGCCGGAGAATGATCCGGTGTTCGATCGGATTCAGGGCTATCCGACAACGTTCTTTGTTGACAGTGAGGGAAAGATCCTGACCTATCCCATCGTCGGCGCCGCAGTGAGCGAGTATGAGGCAGCCGTTGACAGCCTGCTGAACAACGAGGAAGTTGCGCATGTTGAGGGCAAGGATGCCGCAACCAACGGTGGCAAAGCGTATCGCGTTATCGTCTATGACAAGGACGGTCCTGTAAAAGGCGCAGTCATTCAGTTCTGTGATCCCAGCACCTGCACGCTTGGAAAGACGGATGCTGAGGGAGTTGCGACGTTTGATATGCCGGAGGGAACCGTGTATGATGTGCATGTCCTGAAGGTGCCTGCTGGGT
>JAFSZW010000363.1 GCA_017458865.1 Clostridia bacterium | reverse complement strand
CTGACAGCAACAATCGGTATTATTATGTTGATGATTATTCGCCGGAAACGTACTATGAGGTCGGTCAGTCTGTTCAGATTCCTGTATACGTCAAGGCATACAAGAAGAAGTCTGGAGACGCCTCATATACGCTTAACATCCTAAAGCCATTTCGTGCCTCGTCATTAGGCCGGGGCGAAGAATTCTGATTGATTCAGCCACATAATGATTCATTCGTTATGTGGCTTTCGTAACGTTTCTTATTTGGCATCCAGCGGTAAGCAAAAGTGTCTCCTTCTGGGTTATGATACCAGGTATTCTGACGACGAGGACTATCTGGATTCCGAATACGCCGATTCCTGCATCATACGGTTCATTTTCCGAGAGGCGAGATAAGGTCAGAAAAGCCTTTGCGGAGCATTATTGATGCATTGCAAACAATGAAGTTGCTGTCCCAGATTGGAAAGCATGGGAGGTGCAGGCAGGAGAATTACCAGTTTCAGGATGATTTCTGTTGTCATGCTGGTTGTACTGCTCATCCCTGTCTTACCAGCCCTTTGTCTTTTCGCATCTGTTTTATATCGTTCATGGAAACCAGACTGACATTGGTGCATGAGCCGCAATCCACGCATCCGATGCAGGTCTCAAGACTTGAGCAGGTGATGCATCTCTCGGCATTGTAGACGGGGTGCATCAGCTCATCTTCGGACAGCAGATGCCCGTCCACAGGGTGGTAAAGTTTATAGGTCGGTGAACTAAAAAAGCATGACAGACCGGAGAGATATGCCTGCTTTGCCTGCAAAACCTGTCCGTCAATGAGATAGCGCTTTCCATCCTTTACGAACACGGCACCCGTGGCATTGAACGTAAAATTGACACTGAAATGCATGCAGTCTTGGCTGATCTGTCGGACCCATTCATAATGGCAGGGACGTCTGCCGCCGATACCTTCACCGCCGAGACAAACGCTTTCGATCTGCCCTGATTGAAGTGCAGGCTTTATGTCTATTGCACCAAGCAGTGGTGCGAGATTCATGCCCTTGTGCTTTGCTGGAATAGCTTCAAAAATCGGCCAGCGTTCGTCAAAGGCACGTTGGTTTTCGCAGGTGATGTTGAGTTCCACGTTCTCGTATCCACTGCCCCAGTCGGCAGGAAGGCATTCAGCGATCCGCGGGACACGCTTGGTCAGAATGTAGAAACGCACATCCGGTCGCCGGCGGATAATCTGCCACATCTCATTCCGCCATTCGTCGGCCTCCTCAAGAAACGTGTCCGAGGTCATGTTAATCCTCAGGCAGTAACCGGCAGGAATCTTAAACATTCCATGGCGATCGCGCTTCAGCGGCTTGCTGAAATCGCCGGTCCGCCGGATCTCAGATGAGCGTGCCGGGACACTCCGAACGGCATCCAGGTAGTACATGTAACAGTTTTCACAGCCTTCACTGTATTTCCTGCGTCCGTGCCAGAGATTCCAGGACTTGAGATCAGGCATTGCCGGTGTCCTCCGGGAATGTCTGATCGTCGAACAGCCCTTCATTGCGGAATGCATTCACCAGACTGTCACTCAGCGCCTCATGAAGTTCGATGTATTCGATCATCTTTTCTGTGCTCATGGCATTTACGGCATTTGCCTCTGCCACGAGTACTATGCAGACAGATGCCTCGGCAGCTTGCCTGCCTGCATCTGTGAGTTGGATGTGCTTGCTGTTGCGGGCGCTTGGGATGGT
>JAFSZW010000362.1 GCA_017458865.1 Clostridia bacterium | reverse complement strand
TCCTGATCCTGGATGATTCCCTTTCCGCTGTCGATACTGACACCGAAGAGAAGATCCTTGAAAATCTCCATCGTCTGCGCGCCGGCCGGACAACCATCATCGCCGCAAGCCGCATCTCAACCATTCAGGGGGCTGATCACATTCTTGTCCTGGATGACGGAAAGATGGCCGAATACGGCACCCATGAGAGCCTCATGGCACAACAGGGCATCTACTGGAACATTTACACGCGTCAGCAGCTCGAACGCGAGCTGAGCCTTGAAGGGAGTGAGCGCCATGAGTGAGTCCGTCAACGGACGCTTAAAACGTCCCTCCCTTCGCGAACAGATGGCTGACAACAAACATTCCCTCTCTATCCTCCGCCGTCTGGCCCTCTACATGAATCCGTACAAGGGGCAGCTCATCCTCTCCCTGGTTCTGGTGCTCATCGTTACGGCGCTTGGCCTGGTAAAACCCATCCTCATTGGCAGTGCAATCGATACCTGCATCACCGGCGAGCTTGCACAGTCCCGCACACCGGATGAGCGATTTGCCATCCTGATCCGGGACGCACTCTGTTACACCGCCGTTCTGCTTGCGCTCTTCTTTCTTTCCCGCAAGGAACATGTCATCATGCAGGAAACGGGCCAGAAAATCATCTATGATCTGCGAAACGATCTGTTTGAGCATACAGAAGGCCTTTCCATGCAGTTCTTCGATACGACGCCCGTCGGAAAGATCGTCACGCGCATTACAAATGACGCCGAGTCGATCAATGAGGTCTTTTCTCAAACGCTGGTTCTGCTCTTCCAGAACCTCACAAAAGTCCTGGGATTTGCCGTCATCATGCTTGTCCTCAATATCCGGATGGCGCTGTGGTCCTTTGCTGCACTCCCCGCAGCTATTGTCCTGACATTCCTGTTCCGTACCCTTTCAAGGCGTGCTTTCCGAAATACCCGCAACAAGCTGACAGCGCTCAACACCTTCCTGTCAGAACACATTTCCGGCATGCAGATCATCCAGCTGTTTGCCCAGGAAGCGCGAAAGGACATGGAGTTCCGTGAGCGCAGCGATGATCTGTACAAGGCATCCTTCCGTGAGCTTATGGTCAACGCCTTTTTCCGTCCGCTGATTTACATGGTCTCCGTCATCGCGCTGGTGATTGTCGTCATTGTCGGCAGCAGAAACGTCCTGTCCGGTGCGATTACCCTTGGCACGCTCTATATTTTCCTGCAGTATATCGTCTCATTCTTCAATCCTATTGAAGAACTGGCGGAGCAGTTCTCAACCATCCAGTCCGCCGTCGCCTCCGCTGAAAAGATCTTCACCCTCTTTGATGAGACCCCGGTCGTCCGGGAACGCCCTGATCCGGTTTCCCTGCCCGCCATAAATGGCCGCATTGAATTTGATCACGTATGGTTTGCCTACCACGATGAGGACTGGGTACTCAAGGACGTCTCCTTCGTCATTGAACCCGGCCAGCGCGTCGCCTTTGTCGGTGCCACCGGTGCCGGCAAATCCTCCATTCTGAACCTCATCGGACGCTACTATGATATCCAGCGCGGCGTCATCCGGCTGGACGGCGTCGACATCCGTGATCTCTCACTTGACCAGTTGAGAGGCGCAATTGGCCAGGTCCAGCAGGATGTCTTCCTGTTCAGCGGCGATATCCGGCGCAATATCAAGCTGCTGGACGACCAGATCACAGATGACGAGATGATCCGCGCCGCAACCGACGTCAATGCCACGCGGTTTATCGACTTCCTGTCCAGGGGATATAGTGAGCCAGTCGGCGAACGCGGCGCCTCCCTCTCCTCCGGGCAGCGGCAGCTGCTCTCTTTCGCCAGAACACTCGCCCACAATCCGACCATTCTCATCCTGGATGAGGCCACCTCAAACATTGATACCGAAACTGAGCAATGGATCCAGGAGGCACTTGTCCGCCTTATGGAGGGCAGGACCTCCATCATGGTCGCTCACCGTCTCAGCACCATCCAGCATGCAGATATGATCCTCGTCATGCATCATGGACGCATCCGAGAACGGGGGACACATCAGGAACTGCTTGCCATGAACGGCATCTACAAAAAGCTCTACCTCATTCAGCTTGCCGGCGAATAACCAACAATTCCAGCCAGTCTGACAGTGTTCAGACTGGCTGTTTGTCTGTCCATTCGCTCTCCTGTAAAGGCTTGCCTATCGGATGAATGACATCAAATTTTCC
>JAFSZW010000361.1 GCA_017458865.1 Clostridia bacterium | reverse complement strand
TGTCTGGCTGCCGCTCCCGTGAGGCCGCTGGTAGGCATGGATTTGGGCATCCGCCCCACCGACATCCTTCCAGTTTGAGATGTATGGCTTTCCCTCCGTATCATACAGATACTCAGCATATGCCTCAATTTCGGTATCGCTTACGAGCATCTGCTCCATGCCCGGAACATCATACTCGTAGGACATGGTTCCCGAGTACATGTCCCTGATCTGCTCCGCACTGAGACTGTTTACCGGATTGGCCTTATTGAGCATAAAGATAAAGGCATCATAGCAGACCGGAACCATGACTGTCTTTTTGCCGGCACGCTCAAGCGCGTCCCGTTCATCCTGATTCGGTGCTGTGCCCAGGACGATATCAATGGGTCTGGTATCATCCATCATGACATTCTGCGACAGGATGGTCACCATGGGGTTCGGTGTGTTATTGATGAGGCGCTCATAGGCCGTTGGCGTGGTTGAAAAGCTGACAAAGCCGGAAAGGTCGGATTCGCTCAAATTGAGCCATTCCCTCGCGAATTCCATCGCCATGGGCACGCAGACGGTAGACCCGTCAATGCTCGGATAGGTTCCCCAGCTCCGGATGGAAAGCGCAGGATCCGCCTCGTAAGGCACATCGTCACCGAGTGCAAAGGCAGACGAATCCGTAACAATTCTTGACCAGCCGTCAGGCCGGTCAAGGCTGACATTAATCTGCGACCAGGATCCCTCAGCCAGCGAGATCGATGAGACCAGGCAAAGCATGAGGCACATAACAAACCATTTTCTCATAATCATTTCTCCACAAGATTTCCGTTATCTCCATTGTGTTTTCTTGTCTCAAGATCTTCGAAGATGTACTCGTTTACGGCATCACGCAGCGATTCAGGCAGCGAAAGCTGCGTAAGGCTGGCCATCTCACCAAACGCATAAGGTCCGATTTCAACAACCGTCGGGGGAATTGTCAGACTGATAAGTTCCTCCAGTCCGTCAAATGCATATGCGCCAATGCGCCTGAGTCCAATGGGCAGCGAAAGGGTTTTGAGTGCCAGCGGCTCCGTCCAGTCATAATACGGATAGGCATAAAAGGCGTAATCATAGATGGTTTCCGTCCCCTTCAGCACGTCATAATGATACGCATCCCGCCCGTTCGGATAAGAGAGCAGCGTCTTCCCGTCCTTTGTGTACACCACACCGTCAACGCTCTTGATATAGGGATTTGAATCGCTCACGACGATGTTTTTGATGCCGGACCACATGGAACAGTACCCGAAATCCCTGAGCGTTGACGGCAGATAAAGCGTCCCGATCTGCATGCTGTAAAAGGCGCTCAGGCCTCTTATGTATTCCGTTCCCTCCGGGATAACCAGTTCATTGAGTGTCATCAGGTAGAGTGCATCATCGCCAATCAGTCTGAGCGTCGATGGCAGCTGGACGCTTTTTATCTCACGCATATCGCGAACGCCGAATAACTCCTTTGCATCATCGCGGTATTGCGCTACGGGAAGCGGCGAATGGACCATTCCGAATCTGGCTTTGGCGAATACAGGGCCATTATCTCTGTACTCAATCGCATCATCTTCCATCTGGTCACTGCATTCCCCGATAAACTCAATGCCTTCCTCATATACCAGCGTAGACCCTTCCATATGCACAGGACAGACGGCCTCTACACAGTCCCGGGGGACAAATCCGCATGCCTTTTTTCCGTCCACCGTCGTTATGACATACATCCATGCCTCATCTGCATCAAAGTCCTCCTCAAAGAAGGTACCGAGGAACTCACCCGCCTGCAGTTCACGCAAAGCCCGTTTCCCGCCCCGGGGATCATCCGTGAGCACTGTCTGCCTGGTGATTCTGGCAGGCTCTGAAAACATCAGCGTAACCGGCGTCATATCTGCATCATCATCGGGCACCTCAGATTCATCCAGCCATGTGTCATCACTCATCAGCCAGTCATGCAGGCTTGTTCCTGCCGGCTCAGGCTGATCCGGTGCCATTCGGATCCATCCAACCCGCTTTTCGTTCTTTGAAACGTCATACTCAATCAACCACCAGGTCTCGTCCTTTGTCGCTGCCAGCAGTTGAAACGATTCCCTGAGACTCACAGATGCCCTGCCCTCTGCCCCGCGATACGCACTTTCATCCGGTGCGCTGTAGACCGGCAGCAGGGAGGTCCCGTAGGCATCTGCATCCAGTTTCATGCTGATATCTGATAGAAACTGTGCATTTGCGGATGCGGTGAGTGATGAAAACAGCATCAGGATGAATAGCAGGTGAATCAGGCGCTTCATACGTCCACCTCCATTGGTTGTTTCAGTTCGGCAGCCAGCACTTGTAGCTTTCCATGGTCTCAAGATTGACAAACCAGATGCCGTCCCCCGCCCGGTTTGTAATATCGCTCCGCCCCGTATTCGGATTTACGTACCGGTGTGTCGGCGTCATGCCGATAAAGCATGCCCAGCCGTCAAACACGTGTATGTAGCCAAGGCGGTCATCCAGATACGGATGCTGCGCCGCGATGAACAGCTGTTCCGGCGGCGCATCCGGATTGTTCAGGTTGATCCGGTAAGGCCTTATGTCCTCGGAACTGAAATCGATGTAATACAGATAATTCCCGTAATAGTTAATGTAGCGGGACTGGATATCGCGCAGGAAATCAAGCGCACGGACCCGCTCGCCATATTCATCCACGACGCCAAGATGGGCCTGGTCCAGTCTGCCCGTATCCTGAGCGAACTCAACATAGATAAAGACCCGCCTGCCCTCAAACGGCGCCATGATAAAGGAATGCATCTGGCGCTCAATGAAAAGCTCTGCATGTTTATTATCCGGCGCATCGCACGCCACCCGCCACAGGCAGTGGTCCTTTTCATTGATGTAATAGACATATCCGTCTATCACATGCAGACGGCCGGCCGGATTCTTTGAGCGCATCTCATGGTTTGATATCCGGGTCCGCTCAGTCCCATCCCTGTTCATGCGGTAAATCCCGGTTCCGCCCTTTACATTGTAGTAGATGTGTGTATCGTCCATGTCAAAATGCGCAACGGGGCCATTGGCATAGACATTCTGAATCTCACCGGCCGGGGCGCCGTCAATGAACCGCACGCGGAACAGCCCGCCCTGCTTCCTGTTGGCCCGGTCCGCGCAGAAATAGAGCATGTGTTCTCTTTCGTCGTAATGGATGTTCGTGATACCCTGAACGGAGCTGTCAAATACTTCCCGGCCTAGCTGGAGCTGCTCATCCAGCCGATAGAGATGGCCGTTCCCGCCATTGACAAAGAAGTACTCGCCGTCGGTAAAATACATGGACTGATTGGTCAGGTTCCATTCGGAGTTGATATAGGGAAACTCATCCCTGGGGATGATCCGCCCGGCGATTGCAGGCGCTGCAAACAGCAGCATCATCAGAAACGCAAGTACGCTTTTTCTCATTTTCAGCCCTCATTTCAGAATCGGAACAGCATCCGGATCGGATGCGGATTTTGCAGCCTTCTTGACGGCCCTCAGAAGTGCACTCAGGGACATTTCAATCCCGCTGTCCACATGAACGCCCATCATCTCAGGCAATTTGCTGCATTTCTCGCGTCTCATGTCCATAATATAGGCCTGTCCGGTCCTTGTAGCCAGTTCACCGACAAACCTTCCGGCCACCGCCTCGTACAGTTCCTGAACGCCGTCCTCAAGCGATGTAAACTGCTCATATGCCTCGGCAGAGATGATGACATCATCCACGACCATGAGCCTGACCGACATGAGCCCGAAATACCCGACCTCTGTCTCAATGGCCACAACCGTTCCATCCGGGAGCACATCCACCGTTGGTTTCGGCGCTTCATCAAGTGTAAGATTCCCCCACAGCGGCGGTCCCCACTGCCAGCGCCAGCCATGCGGCCAGTACCCGTATTTCTGCCGGGCAGCGTCATAATAGTGTGCACAGTCCGGGCGCCAGTATCGCTCGTACCTGGGATGTCCCGGCGGGCTGCCCCACCTGCGCAGATAGCGGCGCCACAATGCCGTATTCCCTGTCGGTTCACGAAGCGATGGATACAGCTCCCCGCGCGGTGCCGGTGTGATCATGGACAGCGGAATCCGGTCAAGCGACAGGGGTTCATCTGCTGCCTCCACGACAAAATCATCCGGCATTTCCGCCTCAGCTTCTATCGTCACCGCAGCGTCTGCCGGGATGCTCCCGTCATCAATGCTGATCCCGGGGTACATGATTCTGACCTTTGCAAGCGCGGTGCAGCCGGAAAACGTATCCGTCAAAAGATGCCATACGCCGTATGGGATTCGGATGCTGCCAAGCCCGGTGCATCCCATAAATGCGCCAGTGCCCAGCACAGAAAGGTTTTCTGGGAGTTCTATACTTGTCAGGGACCGGCAGTTTTTAAACGCCCATGCCCGGATTTCAGAGAGATTTGCCGGCAGGACAATTCGAGCGAGCATGGAACAGTCGCTGAATGCCTCCTCGTCTATGTACCAGACACTCCCGGGCACAATTACCTCCTCAACCCATGTGCAGTCCTTGAATGCGCCTTCCCCGATGACCGTAACCGGTCTGCCGTCAATCGTTTCCGGAATCTGCACCCGCTCAGCGTCACCGCCGTAGGATACCAGCACTGCCGCATCATCCTGATAACTGAACAGAAAGTCAGACGGCAGAGCTGCCCCGGCATCTGCCAGACAGATGCCAGGCAACAGCAGGATGAGCAGAATGATCATTGCCCGCTTCAAAGCGCATCTCCCCTTTCCATTGGCGGTCATGACAGCACCAGACATTCCCTGCCTGACTGCCGAAACTGAAAAAAGCATGTCTCAAACCGGAAGTCGTTTTAAGGCATGCCTGGTATAACAATATCTTGTGTGTATTTGTCATGCCGAAAACACTGTTTCTGCATGATCAGGCAGTCATCGCATTGTTATCCGTCCTGCGTCTGCCGTTTCCATGTGACCGGTAATAGCGTTCTTTTGCCTGATACATCCGTTCATCTGCAACCCTGGCAAGCGCGGATACACTGAATTCCGGGAATTCACCGGATGCAACCGCCCCGTAGGACGCTCTGATCCGGATGCCATCGACGCCGGGCCAGATCTCAAGACACTTATCAAAACTGTCTGTCAGCGTATTCATCTCATCCTGAGCGGCCGAGATCAGGACAATGAATTCATCTCCACCGATCCTGTATACGTTGCCCCTGCTGCCAAAGCCATGCTGAATGCACTGAGCAGCAGAGGCAATCAGCCTGTCACCGATTTCATGTCCGTGACTGTCATTGGCCTCCTTGAGACCGTTGAGATCAATGGAAATGTAAATCAGACCATCGGTCTTCATGATTTCCTCGTATTTGTCCAGCTCTTCCTCATATGCCCGCCGGTTCTTTAATCCCGTCAGGACATCTATATCCGCATTCTGATGCTCCTCCAGGATCCTTTCCGTCAGCTGAACCTTAAGTCGCAGAAAGCTGATGCCGAGGACAAGCTGGAAAACAAAGAAAATGGACAGGTTGATCATCGGTCCCAATCCTGCAGAGTGCGAAGCGGTTATGTAGGCCATGATCAGGTCCACGGGAATCATGATGCCCGTATAGACTGTCGGATACAGATAAAAGCAAAGCGGAACCGTCAGCGAAAACGTCATGAAAACCGTCGGATCAAGGACGTTGTGCTTGACCAAATCGAAATAGGTAATGCCCATCGTCCAACCGAAAAAGAAGACGGAACACAGCGGATATACGACATTCAGTATTCTGTAGCGATGATCAATGTCCGCCCTGACATGAATGTTGAGCACGATAACCGTCAGCGCAACGCTCAAAAGCGCAATGTAAAACAGCCTGTATACCCAGATGTAGCTGCCGTACAGTTCAGGATTCAGCAGCGTGTATATGAGCATGAAAACCTCAAGCACTGCGACAACCGTCAGTGTTGTCTGAGAAATGCCCATGGAAGACTGATAAATCCCCTTCAGAATATCCTGCCGTTCTATCTTCTTTCTCTTGTCCATTTGAAACTCCCGGATGTTTAAAACAGGCAGAGGATACTCCTCTGCCCCTTGTCTCACAAAGCCGCTCTGATCACATCGTGCTCAGGCGCAAAAATCAGGCTTTATTTTTCCTTGTACAGTTTGCCGTCCGTGCCTCTGATGAACACGCCTTTGCCAATCCAGCCGCTCAGGAGTTCATCCTCAGTAATCTTCCCGGCATAATACTTGGCCAGCAGCTGTTTGTTCCGGTTCCGACGCGGCTCAAGTTTCCTGTACTCGCTTGGATTGTCCCGGCAGTACTCCTTGTACTCAAGATAGGTCATTCCCTCAAACTTTTCCACATACAGTTTGGGAATGTAGCCGGTTCCCTTGGCCGTGCTGCAGTAGTAAGTATCACCGGACTCACCGAGGATCTGCAGGGGTGCATCATGAATCAGACGGCCGTAGCTGGGATACGTGGAATTCGGGCTGACGCGAACATTCACTTTCTCGCCGATGCATCTGCCGTAGACAGGATACTCATCACCGAATCCAGTGACTGCCAGCAGGCAGGCTGTCAGAAGAAGCAAAAGTAAAACGGTCTTTTTCATGGTTGTTCTCCTTCT